>PLCI01000180.1 GCA_003135595.1 Acidimicrobiaceae bacterium
CACGTGCAACGTGGCCTACCGGGGTTCCGCGCTTCGAGCGGTCGGCGGGTTCGACCGCCAGTTCCCGCACGCCGCCCACGAGGACCGCGACCTCGCCTGGCGGATCCGAGCAACCGTGGGCGAGGTGCTGTTCAACCCCGCGATGCGCGTGGTGCACCCGGGTCGCCCCTTTCGAGCCCGCCAGTGGGACCGACGCGGGCGGCTCGTCGTCGACGACTGGCTGCTGCTGCGACGCTTCCCGGAGGCCAAGGCGTCGCGGCTGCCGGTGCGCGTTGCGCCGCTCGCCTCGATGGTCCGGCGCTGGCGGACCATCGGCAGTAGCGACGGAGGTGTCGCCGGCTCCCCGCGACGCGCGGCGCGATGGGCGCGCCTCGCTGCGGGCCAACTGGTCGTCGCGAGCTGGGTGACCGCCACCCAGTGGCGCCACCACAAGGATCGCTCGACGGCCCCGGTGCCGGGCCTCGAGCGTGCCGGGCTGCGCATCGCCTACGTCGGGCCGGTGCCCAACCCCACCGCCGGCGGCGCCCCCGGCGTGGCGGGCCTGCTCCTCGCCGCGCTCGCCGAGCGCGGCTCGAGCATCGACTGCTACGTCGCGATGACCCGCGAGTCGGATCCGCCTGGCGAGCTCAGCGCCGTGCCCGGCATCGAGGTCGTGGCCGCGCACTCGAGCTTCGGCTTCGAGCGCTGGTACTCGCGGGACCGGCTCACCAAGATGGCGTCGCACCAGGTCGCCTCTGCGCTCGCGCGCCGCCGTCTCGCCGCGACGCTTGCCGCGAGGCACCGCGCCGTCCCCTACGACGTCATCTACCAGTGCTCCAACATCGAGTCCTTCGGCGTGCCCAGCGCCCGGAAGGGTCGCCCGCCGCTCGTGCTGCATCCCTCCGTGCATGCGGCCGGCGAGCTGCGGTGGATGCGCGAGGAGCGCGTGCTGTCCTCTGGGCTCGAGGGCGACTGGCGGCCGATGCTCGTGCGGGCCTGGCTCGTCGCCCGCGTGCTGCGACAGAGGCGCGATGCCCGACGCGCGGACCGTGTGCTCGCCATCTCGCCCGCGTTCCGCCGGGACCTCGTCGCCGACTACGGCCTTGACCCTGGGCGCGTCGCGGTCGTGCCCAACTGCATCGACCTCGAGCGCTTCGGCCTCGCGAGCCGCGACGCCGAGGTTCAGACCTCGCCCGCCACGGTCGTGAGCGTCGGGCGACTCACGGTTCGCAAAGGGCTCGAGGACGTCGTCGCGCTGTCGCACGCCCTCCGCGATCTCCTCGGTCACGTCGAGGTCGTCGTGGTCGGCGCGCCGTCGCTGTGGAGCGACTACTCGGCCCTGCTCGAGGACCTCGACGAGCTCGTNNTCTGCTTGGTCCAGCTGTCTCGCTACGAGCCCTTCGGGCTCACCGTCGCCGAGTCACTCGCCTGCGGCACGCCCGTCATCGTCACTCCGGTCGTCGGTGCGGCCCAGGGCCTCCCGAGCGACGTCGCGCGCGTCGTCGAGCCCGGTGACGTCCCTGCGGCATCCGATGCGGTCCGCGAGCTGCTCGCGCTCAGCAGCGACGAGCGCGCGTTCCTCGCCGCGCGGTGCCGCAGCGAGGCGGCCCGGTACTCGCCGGGGTCCGTCGCCGAGCTGCTCGAAGCCGAGCTCGTCGCCGCGGCTCACTCGAAGGTCTCGTAGGCGACGCCGCGGCCACGCAGCAGCGCCCAGGTGCCCATGAGGGTGCCGCGCACCGACGGCCCCACCTTGCGCGTGGTCGCCACGTCACCACGCAGCAGCGCCACGAGCCCGCGCAGCGTGCCCGGGCAGCCACGGTCGCCGACCGCGACCACGTAGGCGCAGCGCACGAGGCCCCGCACCCCGCCGATCGCGACCACGAGGTTGTACGCGGCGTCGCCGATCGCCGCTCGCGTCGGAGTCGCGCGCGTGTCCTCGCCGAGCCTCGGCGCGGGACGGTGCTCGACGGTCAGCTCGGGGTCATAGAGCAGCGAGAAGCCGCGTGACCGCGCGAACCGGCCGACGGCGACCTCCAGGTGCGCCTGGGCGCCCGTGCCGCGGAGCCCGCGCGGCAGGCCGAGGGCCGCTCGGCGATAGGCGGCGTTCACGCCCTTGAGGAACGCCACCTCACGGCGCGGGCCTGCACCCAGGTGGTGGTTGCCCACGTGGCGCCCGAACCACGTCACGCGGCCGACGTCGTGGGTGCTCGGCTCGACCCGCTGCACGTCGCCGTCGAAGATGACGTCACGGCCGCCCGCCGCGCCGACGTCGGGCGCGACCTCGAGGAGCGCGAGGAGGCTCGCGAGCCAGCCCGTCGGCGCCACCGCGTCGTCGTCGGTGAAGCAGATCACCTCGCTCGACGACGCGCGCGCGCCAGCTGCCATCGCGGCGAGCACGCCCGGCTCATCGAGCTCGACGAAGGTGCAGTGCAGGGGTGCGTCCGCGACCACGCGGGCGCTCGCCTCGTCGCCGGTGCGCGCGACGACGAGGACCTCATCGGGCGTCAGGTCCTGCCTCGCGAGCGCGGCCAGGCATGCCTCGAGCGATACGGGTCTGCGGTACGTCGGGACGACGACGGCGACAGTGGTCACCGGCTCACACCGATGACCATTCGAGTTGTCCGGCTCGAGACGATTCTTGCGAGCGGACCAGGGAGAATCTCCTCGAACCACGTCAGGTCCTCGCCGCTGAAGAATCGCGTGACCCGGATGACCAATACGAAGGCTGTGGCGTACACGGAGCCGAGTAGGACCAGCGCCCCGAATGCCGGAAGGCGCTGATGGACGACGGAGTCCGGGAGCGACAGCAGCACGAGCCGGGCGCAGCCGGCACCTGCCCCGATCGCAAGGAGGAGCTTCGGCATCCACGAGAAGAGCAGGTCCCTCGCCGAGCCGTCGACGAGCCGATGGAAACGCACGAGCAGGTAGCCGGTCGCCACAAGCTTCGCGATGACCGTCGCCAGCAGGACGCCCACCATCCCGAGCGGCTTGACGAGCGCCACGGTGAGGACGAGGTTGACCACGAAGGCGGCGAACTGCGCGCGCACGCCGAGCCCCACCCGTCCCATCGCCATGATGGTCGCCGCCGCGGTCAGGCGGGGGAGCCCGATCAGCAGCGCCGCGACGGTCAGGCAGACAGCCCCGTCGGTGATCGGCACGCCGCCTTGATAGCCGCCGAGCCAGAACCCAAGGAACACCGGGGCCATCCCCAGGAGCGAGCCGCCGATTAGGCAACCCAGCAGGGCCACCAGCCGAACGCCTCTCGTGTACATCCGGCGCATGGCGACGAGTCCCTCGTTGGCCGTGTAGGCGGCCGAGATCGCGCTGAGCATCGAGGACTGCGCGAGGAAGCCGAAGTACGTCGTGAGCCCAGCTGGCTTCTGGGCGAGCTGGTACGTCCCGTTCCTCCCCACAGAGACGAAGGTGCTGATGACGACGGCATCGGTGTTGTACGTCAGCAGCTCAAGGACGCCGCCGAGCTGCAGCCACGTGCCAAACCGCGTCATCTCGCGGATCATGTTTCGCTGCAGCCGGAATGGGTTCCCATAGGGAGTGCCGGCACGGACGCTGACGAAGACCACGGTGACGAGGTAGGTCACGACGAGCTGGACTGACGAGGCGACGACGAGTGCGCTCAACTTGCTGCCCGTGAGCAGCATGCTGACCAGGACGGCCGCGTAGATGACACGTGTCGCGGCGTCGATCACCGTCACCAGCCACTGGTCGCCAATGGCCGACAGGCGTGACGACATGATCGCCGTCAGACAACCCGCGACGGTGTAGGCGTAGCCCCACTGGAAGAACTCGAGCGCCACGTGTGCGAGACCCAGGTGCAGATGGAGGTACGGGATCCACGCCGGGATCGCCCAGAGAATGACCGGGAGCCCGACGATCCCGAAGCCGATCCAGACGAGCGACGCCAGCGAGCAGATGCTGGCGCCGAGTGTCCGATCCCCCCGTACGTGCGCCTGTGCGCCGTACCGGGTCACCAAGTCGCCGAATCCCGGGTCGACCACGGTGATGTAGCCCACGGTCGTCATGATGAGGCCCCAGAGGCCGAACTCGACCAGGCCGACGTGCGATAGCACGACCGGCGTCGTGATGAAGCCGATCATCGTGAAGAAGACCTGACCGGCGAGCAGCGTCATGCTGTTGATCGCGACGCGTCGGCCTCGAAACTCCGTACCTCGCCGCAGCGACTCGGGCACCGGCGCGTCGCGGTCGTCCGACACGCCCACAGTGTTCCAGACCTGACTCGCCGCGAGGTCGGATCGCCGGTGTGCCGTGTTCCGGCTGCAAGCGCCGACACAATGGGTCCGACGCTCGGCCGGAGCCGGCTGCGACGATACCAAGGTGGCACGCTCGAACCGCTTGATCGTCGTGAGCCATGCCAGTGTGGTGGCGGCGAATCAGCACGTCTATGCCGACGTTGCGTCTCGGGGCCGTCTAGTGCACCTCGTCATCCCGGATCGGTGGGCGAGCCAGTACTCCCAGGGAGCCTTCGACGCCGAGGTCATGGATAGCTTCGTCGACGACGTGACACGCCTTCGGGTGCTGGGTCGTGGGCGCCCGCAGCGCCACGTGTACGTCGCGGCCTGCACGACGGTGCTTCGACGGCTCGGCCCGAGCGTCGTGTTCATTGAAGAGGAGCCGTTCTCGCTGGCGGCGCTGCAGTGGAGCCTCGCTGCTCGTCGGCTGCGTGTCCCGTTCGGCGTGCAGCTTGCAGAGACACTGGACCGACGGCTTCCCTCGCTCGCACGTCGCTGGCGCCGCGACGTGCTCTCGCACGCCGCGTTTGTCGCAGCGCGCTCACCGGCGGCCGCCGAGCTCGCGCGCAGGTGGGGGGCCACGGGCGAGGTCGCGGTCGTACCGCACGGCGTCGACGAGTCCCCTGCCCGCGCCGCACCGGTCGGCCCGTTCACCGTCGCCTACGTCGGGCGCCTCGACGAGGAGAAGGGCATCGAGGACCTGCTCTCAGCGTTCCAGTCGCTCGAGCTCGAGCTCGACGCGCGGCTCGTGGTCGCGGGCGACGGGCCGATGCGCGACCGCGTCGCGCGCGCCGGCGAGCGAGTGGTCCAGCTCGGCGCGGTGCCGCACGCGTCGGTCGGCGACGTCTACGCCATGGCGGACCTCACGTGCGTGCCGAGCCGGACGACGGCCACCTGGGAGGAGCAGTTCGGGCGCGTGCTCGTCGAGTCGCTCGCGCACGGCGTGCCGGTGCTCGCGACGGCGACCGGCTCGATTCCCTGGGTGCTCGACCAGACCGGCGGCGGCGTGCTCGTCCCCGAGCGCGACCCGGCCGCGCTCGCGCGTGCGATCCGCGAGCTCGCCGCCGATCGTGCCGGCACCGCCGCGCTCGGGCGCGGTGCCCGGACCAGGGCGCTTGACGCGTTCTCGGTCCGTGCGGTCGCGACGGGCTTCGTGGCGCTGCTCGCGCGGGTCAGCCCGAGCTGACGAGCTCGCGCAGCCGGGCGATGAACCGATCCTTGCCGAACGCCGCGGCGTGCGCTGCGAGCGTCGCGGCATCGGGCGGGTCCTTGGCCAGCGCCTCGACGGCCCGAGCGATGGCGACCGGGTTCACGTCGTGGAGCAGCGTGCCGGTGAGGCCGTCGCGCACCGTGTCGAGGTAGCCCCCGTAGTGACGCGCGACGGTCGGCGTGCCGTTCGCTGCTGCCTCGAGCGGCGTGAGGCCCAGGTCCTCGAAGCTCATCGAGACGAGCACCGACGCCGCGGCGTAGCACCAGCGCAGCGTCGGGTCGTCCACGGTGCCGAGGAAGCGGACGTTGGGCGGCGCGGTCTCGTGGAGCGGCCCGAGCAGCGGGCCCTCGCCGACCATGACGTAGCGCATGGAGGGCGACGCTCTCGCCGCGTCCACGACGAGGCCCACCTGCTTGTAGGCGAGCAGCCGCGACACGCACAGGACGAAGCCCTCGTCGAGCCCCTCGACGGGTGTGATCGGGCCGTCCGAGGTGAGCGCCGGGGGCGGGAACAGGACCTCGGCGTCGCGCCCGTAGAGCGAGCGCACCGCCTCGGCGGTCGCCGTCGAGTTCGCGAGGTACATCGACGCCCGTCGCGCGCCGGACTGGTCCGCGCGCCGCAGCGGGGGGCCGAGGACACCCATCGCCGCGCGTCCCACGAACGAGCGAAGCGTGGAGCGGCCGAGGTACTGCTCTTGCTGGTACAGCCACCGCGCCGGCGCGTGGCAGTAGACGATGAGCTTGCCGTCGGTGCGCACCTCATGGGCCCAGCCCGAGCTGCTCGCGAGCACCACGTCGGCGTCGACGCGCTGTGCGGCGAACCACGGTGCGAGGAAGGGGAGCGCGACGCGATGGTGCTGGCGCACGAACGCAGAGCGGTCAAGGATGCCGGTGCGCACCTTGAGCTCGCGGAACGCCTCGAAGGTGTCGGAGGGGTCGTAGAGCGAGGTCAGGATCGTGGCCGCGGGGAACGCCTCTGCAAATACCAGGACGACCCTCTCTGCGCCCCCTCGCTGTGTCAGGTAGTCATGGACGATCGTGAGCTCAGTAGGCACCGAGCCCCCGGATCATCGCCCGAGGCGTGTCCGCACATATCTTTATGTCCCACCACAGCGCCCAGCTCGTGACGTAGAGGTAGTCAAGCTGACGGAGCTCCTCGGCAGTCAGCTCGTTGCGCCCCGACACCTGCCACAGGCCCGTGATCCCGGGACGCAGGTCGAATCGGCGCGACGTCCACCCCGAGGGCGGCTCGGACTCCGCGGTCACGAACGGACGCGGCCCAACGATCGACATCGAGCCCGCCAGCACGTTCGCGAACTGGGGGATCTCGTCGAGCCCCGTGCGTCGCAGCAGGCCCCCGATCGGCGTCAGCCGCTCGACCTCGTTCGCCTTGCCCCGCGCCTCGTAGAGCGGGACGCGCCCGTCGGGCGCCACGTCGACGTCGTCGCCCCGCGCCGATCGGTCGACGCGCATGGTCCGGAACTTGTAGATGGTGAACGTCCGGCGATGCCGTCCGAGGCGCTCCTGGCGGAAGAAGACGGGTCCCGGCGAGGTCAGCTTCACCGCGACGGCGATCACGAGCGCGAACGGGACGCTGATCGCGACGAGCACGCTCGCGACGACCACGTCGAAGGTGCGCTTCGTGAAGCGGTCGAGCCCGGTCATCTGGGGCGGCACGGTCTCGAGCAGCGGCAGCCCCGACAGCTCGGTGAGCCGGGAGCGCCACGAGACGAGCTCGAAGACCCTCGGCACGAGCGCGACGTCAGCGAGCTCCATCGCCCGCCGGTACTCGGCGAGGTGATCGCCTTCGAAGTCGCCCGTCGACCCGATGACGATCCGGTCGACGTCGAAGTCGCGGATCACCTGCTCGAGGTCCGAGAGCCGCCCGAGTGCGCCCGGTGGGAGCGACTCGGTCGTCGCCACCCAGCCAACGACCTGGATCCCGTGGTTCAAGCGCAGGTGCGTCGTGAAGCGCGCCACGCCCTCGCCGCGGTCGACGATGAGCACGCGCACCGGGCTCTGGCGCAGCACCTCGTGACGCAGCACCGCGTGGCCGATCGGCAAGAG
>PLCI01000147.1:0-129 GCA_003135595.1 Acidimicrobiaceae bacterium
CAAGGCCGCGAGTGTCCCGCAGACCACGGACCCTGCCTCGTCTTAGGCGCGCCCCGGCGTGACGGAGCCCGTGCGCTCAGGCCGGCCTCAACCCTCGGCGGGCGAGAGCGACGACAAGAAGCGGTTGAG
>PLCI01000147.1:211-408 GCA_003135595.1 Acidimicrobiaceae bacterium
AGCTCGCGAAGCGCGTTGAGCGTTGCCTCGGCGCCCCCGATCAGCGGACCGCTGCCGGACCGTCCGACGCCGACTCGTCCGGCCATGGCGAGGTGGACCTCGCTCACGCCTTCGTGCACGTTGAAGTCCGTCCGCACGAGCGCGACTCGCTCGCTCGGCATACCTCGTGTCGCAGGCGCCCGGTTCGCGTCCTCGAC
>PLCI01000147.1:421-3814 GCA_003135595.1 Acidimicrobiaceae bacterium
ACGCCGACGCTGAGCACGCCCGGCAGCGAGCGCAGCTCAAGCTCGAAGTCCTCTTCGCTGGGCGTCATCATCGCTTGATCTTGCCCTTCTTCTCGTAGAGCCGTGCGTCTGCGATCCGATACAGCTCTGCGGGGTCGGTGGAGTCCCGAGGCGCAGAGGCGGTGCCCACCGAGAACTCGATCACGATACCGGACGGCACCAGGAGCGTCCGGAGTCGGTCGAGGAAACTCTCGACTTCGGAGCCCTCGGCGTTGGCGAGGATGACGGCGAACTCGTCGCCTCCGATGCGAGCGGCGGTGTCGCCTGTTCGCACCGAGCGGCGAAGCGCGAAGCCGAACATCCGCAGCACGTCGTCGCCAACGGCGTGCCCGGACGTGTCGTTGATGGCCTTGAGCGCGTTGAGGTCGGCCAGCACCAGGGTGAACGCCCAGCCGTAGCGAGAGCTCTGGACGGCCGCGGTGTGCAGGGCCGAGTCGAAGGTCCGGCGGTTCGAGATGTTGGTCA
The DNA here is from genome assembly GCA_003135595.1 of Acidimicrobiaceae bacterium. Classification (GTDB taxonomy): domain Bacteria; phylum Actinomycetota; class Acidimicrobiia; order Acidimicrobiales; family RAAP-2; genus Palsa-459. The sequence continues at coordinate 926 of PLCI01000147.1, forward strand.
GCGCGTCGTGCGACGCCATGTAGCGCGCGAGGTGCAACGACAAGGAGAGCTGGCAGACGCTGCGCACCGCGTCGCGCACGATCTCGGGGACGATGTCGGGCACCGTGTAGACCCCGGGCTCGAGGCCGCCATTCGGGAGCAGGTCGAGCTCTGCCTGCCGACGCCGGTGACGGAAGGTCTGGGTGCCGAGCGCCTCATCGACGAGGACGACGGTCGCGTCGTCAAGGCCGAAGCGGGTCACGAGCACGTCGAGCACCGCGTACACGAAGCCGATGCCGAGCTCCGAGGAGGCGAGCTCGTCGAGCATCTTGAGGAACACCCATGGCTCGTACAGCTGATCGCTGGGGTCGCGCTCCTCGGTCTGTGTCTCTTGCTCGACGTTGCTCACACAGGCCTGCCCTCCGGGTGCAGGGTCGCCGACCTCGCAGCCCGAAGAGCCGGCAGGCTGATCGTGCCCGCGTCCAGCACCGATGCCAGATCTTCTGCCGCAATGGGCATCGAGATCAAGTAGCCCTGCCCGCGGCTGCACCCGAGCTCCAAGAGCTTGTCGATCGTGGGACCGCCCTCGATGCCCTCTGCCACGACCTGAAGGTTGAGCGCGCTCCCGAGACGGATGATCGCCTCGACGATCGCCCGGTCGCAGGGGTCAGTCGTGATGCCCTTCACGAAGCTCGTGTCCAGCTTGAGCAGGTCGACGGGCAGCCGCTTGAGCTCGGTCATCGACGAGTAGCCGGTGCCGAAGTCGTCGAGCGCCACCTCGACCCCGAGGGCGCGGAAGCCGCGGAGGATGCGCGCGGTCTTCTCGGGCTCTTGGAGCACGGCGTGCTCGGTCATCTCGATGCACAGCCAGTCACCGGGGATCTCGTGGACTCGCAGGCAGGTCTCGACGAACTCGACGATCTCGTCGGTCGCGAACTGCGCGGGGGACATGTTCACCCTGACGACGAGCTTGAGGTGCGGGAACTGGCGTCGCCACGCGGCGAGCTGGCGGCACGCCGCGGCGAACACCCAGCGCCCCATGTCGACGACGAGACCGGTCTCCTCGGCGACGGTGATGAACGATGCCGCAGCGAGGAGCCCCCGTGTCGGGTGCTGCCAGCGAACGAGCGCCTCGACCGCGAGCAGCTTGCCCGTGCGGAGGTCGATCTCGGGCTGGAAGTGGAGGCGCAGACCGTCGCCTTCGATCGCCTCGCGCAGCCCGAGCTCCATCCGAGACCGCTCGTCGACCGCCTCGCGCAGCACCTGGTCGAACACGACTGCCTGGCTGCGNNCCCCGCTTCGCGAGGACGATCCCGATGCTGGCCGTGTGGGTCACGAGCTGGCCCGCGATCTCGATGGGCGCGCCCACGACGTCGAGGATCCGATAGGCGCTCGCGAGCACCTCCATCTCGCTGGCGGCGTTGTCGACGAGAATGACGAACTCGTCGCCGCCAAGACGTGCGGCGAAGTCGTTGCTTCTTACGCTCGTGCGGATGCGATCGGCGATGGTCGTGAGCAACCGGTCGCCGTTCGCGTGGCCGAGAAAGTCGTTCATCACCTTGAACCGGTCGAGGTCGAACACGAGCACCGCCGTGGAGCGATGCGCGGCAAGGCGGTCCTTGAGCTCGCGAAGCAGTGACCGACGATTCGGGAGACCGGTGAGGTCGTCGTGGTACGCGTTGTACTCGGTTTGCTCCTCGGCATCGAGTCGCGCCTGGAGCTGCACGAGCATTGACGCGACCGCCTGGAGTGCGTTTATCTCAGGAGTCGTCCATGCGTGGAGACCGAAGTGCAAGAAGCCGAGGATGCCCCATGTGGTGTCGGACATGAGCAGCGGCACAGCCGCGCCCCCAACCAGCTTCACGCCGGACCCCTCCTCGACCCGCTGGAGGTACTCGTCTGGAGTGGCGGACTCGGGCAGGTAGGGCTCCTTGAGGTGCCTCATCGCCTGGAAGACCGGGTCGGCGTCAAACGGGACCTCGCCGAGGGGGTCGGGAATCACCACCTCGCGAACGGGCCATTCCGCCTCGAGGATGCTGAGCCCGCGTGCGTGGTCGTTGCGTCGAAGGAACGCGACGTCTGCGGCGAGGAACTCGGCCAGCACGCGGCACGTCCAGCTCAGGACATCCTGACGCGTGCGCGAGGAGGTCGACATGAGACGCTCTGCGACCTGCGCGACCAGCTCGTCCAGACGCTGCTGGTGCAGCAGTGTGCTCTCGCGCGTGGCGAGCGTCGCGACGTGGCTCAGCAGTCCGCCAAGCGTCTTTGCGAGCGCCCGCTCCCGGCTCGACCACGCACGACCCTCACGTGCGACGACCAGGGCACCCTTGACGTCGCCGCCTTGGACCTTGATCGGCTCGACCAGCACGCCCCACGCGACGCCGCTGACGACACACGAGAAGGAGCCGATCGCAGCCTGTCCGGCGAGCTGCCCCAATACGCGGTCTCTGATCCGCAGGTGCACTGCTTCGGAGCCGGGTGACGCGAACGATGCTTCATCGAACCCGAGGAACGCGAACTCCGACTTGGCAACAACGTCGACGATCTCGGTGCCCGGGACCACCTCGACGATCGTGTCGATGACAAGTCGTATCTGCTCGCCCGCAAGCCCCCCGGACATGTGGGAGTTGGTTGTCACAGAAAACCTGCCTTCGCCGACTCGTTGTGCGGAACCAGTTCGTTGCCAGACGTTGCGTTGAGGGGCCTCTTTGAGCCCATAAGTCTGGCACACAACCTATGCGCGGGAAACCCCTAATTCCGGGTCTCGCCGTGTCCGCCACTGGTGCCGTTATGCCGAGGGTGAACCGCTGCCATTACAGGGGTTGAATCCCTCTGTCGACTGAGTAAGTGCGTCAAAGGCAAGCGTGCACTGAGCACGGTTGGTGGCGCGGCATGCAACACTCTCAACAG
>PLCI01000045.1 GCA_003135595.1 Acidimicrobiaceae bacterium
AGCTTGTGCCAGTTGAGCGACGCCATGATCTGTCGACCGATCCGCAGTGAGTCGTGCTCGTCGCGAGCGAAGTAGTCGCACAGCCCCGAGATCCTCGAGTGCATCGACGCGCCGCCGAGCTCCTCGTCGTTGGACTCCTCGCCGGTCGCCATCTTGACGAGGGGCGGGCCGCCCAAGAAGACCTTGGCGTGCTNNGTCGGGATCCCGAGGCCGCTGAGCTCGGTGAGGTCGTGGAAGATCCGGCCCGCGGGGACGAACAGCTCGCCCTGGGTCGGTAGGTCCGCTCCGCCGGACTCGACGAGGTTCACGATCGGGAGCCGATTCACACGAGCGATCTCGAGGGCGCGGAGGTTCTTCCTGAGCGTGTACGGGTTGATCGACCCGCCGCGCACGGTCGGGTCCGACGCCGTGATCACGCACTCGATGCCCGACACGACGCCGATGCCGGTCACGAGGCTCGCCCCGACGTGGAACTCCGTGCCCCAGGCGGCGATCGGCGAGAGCTCGAGGAACGCGCTGTCAATATCGACGAGCAGCTCGATCCGCTCGCGAGCCGTGAGGCGGCCCCGCGACCGGTGGCGCTCGAGGTAGCGGGCCCCGCCGCCCTGCCGGGCGAGCTCGACCTGCTCGTCGCACTCCTGGAGCAGCGAGCGCAGGCCGTCGCGATTCGCGGCGAACCGGTCGTCCGTCGGGCGCACGCTGGTCGTGAGCACGGCCATCGACGTATGCTAACGGCGGTTCACATTCGATGCAGGAGATTCTTCGTGGACTTCTCTGAGAGCGACGAGCACGGCCTCTTGCGACAGTCGGTCGCCGACGTGGCGGGCGGCTTCGGACATGGCTACTTCGCGGCACAGGTGCGCGCCGGCGAGAAGGTGGACGCCCTGTGGGCCGCCCTCGCTGAGCATGGCTTCCTCGGCCTGCACCTCCCGGAGGCCCACGGGGGCGGCGGCGCGGGCATCGTCGAGCTCTCGATCGTGGGCGAGGAGGTCGCCGCGGCGGGATGCCCGTTGCTCACGACGCTCGTGTCCCCGGCGATCTGCGCGGAGCTGCTCGCTCGCTACGGCACCGACGACCAGCGGCAGCGCTGGCTGCCGGGCCTCGCGTGCGGATCGAAGATGGCCTTCGCGATCACNNTTCATCTCGTTCGTCGACGAGGCACCGGCGGTCCTGGTTGTCGCGCGGACCGGTGTCGCCGACGACCGTGGCAGGGGCCGTCTCAGCCTGTTCATCGTGGACACCGACGCAACCGGCCTCACGACCGCGCCCATCCCTGTCGAGATCGCGCTTCCCGACAAGCAGTACCAGGTCTTCTTCGACGACGTCGTCGTGGGCACCGACCGGCTCCTTGGCGACGAGGGCGACGGGCTCCGCGTCGTGTTCGACGGGCTCAACCCCGAGCGGATCATGGGCGCCTCGCTGTGCAACGGCGTCGGGCGCTACGTGCTCGGGGTCGCCGCCTCGTACGCGTCGGGGCGCGCCGTGTGGGACGGCGTGCCCATCGGGGCGCATCAGGGCGTCGCGCACCCGCTTGCCATCGCCAAGATCGAGCTCGAGCTCGCCCGCCTGATGACCCAGCGAGCCGCGTGGCTCCACGATCACTCCCTTGATCGCGCCGCGGCCGGCGAGGCCGCGAACATGGCGAAGTACGCAGCCGCCGAGGCCGCGGCGCACTGCCTCGACGCGGCGATCCAGACGCTCGGCGGCAACGGCATGGCGACGGAGTACGGGATCGCGGACCTCTGGGGCGTGGTGCGGCTGCTGCGCATCGCGCCCATCAGCAGGGAGATGATCCTCAACTTCGTGGCCACGAAGTCACTCGGGCTGCCGAAGAGCTACTAGCCGTGCCGACGCGAACGCCGAGGGGGCTCGCACGACGCGAACGGCTCATGGCCGCCACCGCATCGCTCGTCGCCGAGCGCGGCTACCACCAGGTCGGCGTCGACGAGATCGGCGCGGCCGCGGGTGTCTCCGGTGCGGCGATCTACCGGCACTTCGCCGGCAAGCAGGACCTCTTGGTCGCCGTGATCGAGCGAGCCGTCGACGCGCTGATGGGCAAGGCACGCGGCATCGTCGCGGCGTCGGGCTCGCCGACCGAGGCGCTCGACCACCTCGTGCGCGCCCATGTTGCCTTCGCGATGAGCGAGACGGCGCTCATCACGGTGTACGACCAGGAGTCGCACAACCTCGACGACGTCCCGCGCCGACGGCTCCGTCGACAGCAGCGTGCCTACACCGAGCTGTGGATCGACGTCCTCGAGCAGGTTGCCCCGGGCGAGTCGCGGGCGTCCTTGTCGGTGTCGGTCCATGCCGTGTTCGGGCTCCTCAACTCGGTCGCCGACCACCACCGACGGCTCGACGACGAGGCCTGCGCGGCCAAGCTCTACGACATGGCCTGGATGGCGATTAGGGGCGCGATCAGGCCCGAAGGGACCTTGTCGACCAGAAGGTGACGTAGGTCCCTAGTTCGAGGGTGCTCGCAGGCACAGACTCGGAACATGATTCATCTCGGAACGCTCCATGCCACGCTCGTGGCCCTCGGGGGTGCGCCCAAGTCGATCGTCAACCTCGACCGGCCCGGGCACTACGTGCACTGGCACTTCATCCAGATCTCCGTCGCAAACCTCATCGTGATCGCCTCGATGGTGGCCGTGTTCCTGCTCGCGATCCTGGTGCCGTTCCCCGGCCATCGCTCAAAGGGCGGGCAGACCGATGGCTGACGACCCAGTCGCAGCAGACGACGACTTCGTCGAACCCGTCACCAAGACGACAGGCGACCCGGCTGACGCGAAGATGTGGACGGCGCGGCTGCGGCGTCGGATCGTGCAGGCATTCCCGCCGGACCGTCTGCTCCCCGACCGCCAGCCGGCCTACGTCGCGTCGTGGATCTACGTCTTCGGCGTCGCGACCGTCGCGGCGCTCGTGGTCGTGATCGTCACCGGCTGCATCCTCGCGATCAAGGGTCCGCAGTGGTGGCACGTCTCGACGGTCGGTCATTTCGTGAACTCGTGCCACCTGTGGTCCGTCGAGCTCTTCTTCTTCGCCATGGTCATCCACCTCTGGGGCAAGTTCTTCATGGGCGCGTGGCGGGGCCGGCGCGCGATGACCTGGATCATCGGTGGGGTCACCTTCCTCGGGAGCATCGTGACGGCCTTCACCGGCTACATCTCCCAGACCAACTTCGACTCGCAGTGGATCTCGACCCAGGCGAAGGACGGCATCAACGCGACCGGCGGTGGCGCCCTCTTTGATGTCTTGAACTTCGGCCAGATGCTCATGTGGCACATCACGCTCATGCCGATCGTGGTGGTGCTCCTCACCGCGTGGCACGTGCTCTTGGTGCGCCGCCGGGGTGTGGTGCCCCCCTACCCGGCCAGGGCCCCCCGGGGCGCCACGCCGATGCCGGGGGTCGCACAATGAGGCAGCACCGCACCTTCAAGGTCGACCGCGACGCNNGTCGGGCTCGCCGTCTTGTTCGGCTCGCCCGACGAGCCCGCGCTCACGCTCAAGAACTGGTCGACCGCGGACCCCGCGGACTTCGTCGCGTCCGCGGCGAAGGAGCTTGCCGGCACGTCGTTCGTCGCGAACTACGGCCCGCCCTACAACAACTCGGTTGGTGCGGTCCAGCGGCTCGGTCCGTTCCACCTGCCGGACATCCTCGGCGTGCGCATCCCGATCAACACGGCGAAGGACTTCGTGCTGGGGCCGCTCGGCAGCCAGCCGGGTCCCCGTGCGCTCAGCAGCGCGCTCGCGACCTACGTCGCGGCGAGCACCTCGCAGCAGCAGGCCTGGGCGAACGCGTACGCGAACAACACGCTGAATCCAGACGGCAGCACACGCGTGACGTTCGTGAACGGGAAGGTCGTGATGCCGCCGGGCAACTACGGCCCCGTGGCAGTGCTGATGCAGCAAGAGACCCAGATCGCGAGGTCCGGCGCGCTCGACCAGGCGCTCATCACCCCCACCGGCTTCTACACGACTGACTACACGAGGCCGAGCCTGTTCCTCGCAGACGGCGGCTGGTTCGCGACCCAGGGCCAGAACCAGAACCTGACCGGCACGCAGTGGGGAATGATGAACGAGACCGGCAGCTACCCCGGCCAGGCGTGGCTGTGGCTCTACACGATGCTGTACCAGATCCCGCCGTACAACTCGACTTGGGCGGCGAACGCCGACGTCGACGTCTGGTTCACGATGGTCGTGCTCACGGGCCTCTTGATCTTCGTCCCCTTCATCCCGGGGCTGCGGTCGATCCCGCGGCTGACGCGCGTCTACCGGCTGATCTGGCGCAAGCACTACCGGTTGATCGAGCAGCCCGCGCCAGGGCCGTGAACGCACTGAAGGGGCCCTCTCGGGCCCCTTCAGTTTCAGTGCGTGGTGCGCCGTGATGGCGCCCCGTTAGTCAGTCAGTTGGTGGCCCGGACGTTGAGCGCCTCGGGACCCTTCCGGCCAGGTCCGACCTCAAACTCCACAGCCTGACCTTCGACAAGCGAGCGGTAGCCGTCGCCGGCGATGTTCGAGTAGTGGACAAAGACGTCTTCGCCGTCCTCCCGCGAGATAAAGCCGTAGCCCTTCTCGTTATTGAAGAACTTGACAGTTCCTTGAGTCACTTGCGTGTACCTTCCTTTACCTTCAGCAGGGCTCTCGCCCCGCAACCACCGCCTCGTGGCGGCACCGCTACCACTCGGCAGCGCGCAAAGCGTACCTCGGAACGGTCCGTCCGCAACCGGGAATCCGGGGTCGGGCTCGCCGTCACCTACGAGCTGAACGCTGGCGCGGTGAGCCGACGTCGAGTCTTTCAGTGCCACATGTACCCGACGGTTAAGCAGACCCGAACCCTCGGGGCCTGCGACTTAGCGCGCTGGCATGGTCAGGTCGACTTGTAGGAGTAGAAGCCTTGGCCCGACTTTCTGCCGAGCAGGCCCGCCTGCGTCATGCGTGACAGGAGCGGCGGCGGTGCCAGGTGGGGCTCTTTGAACTCCTCGTAGAGCGACTCGGCCACGGCCTGGGTCGTGTCGAGCCCGATCAGGTCGGTGAGCGCGAGCGGCCCGAGGGGATGCGCGCAGCCGATCACCATGCCCGTGTCGATGTCCTCGGCGCTGGCGAAGCCTGATTCGAGCATCCGGATCGCCGACAGCAGGTACGGGATCAGGAGTGCGTTGACCACAAACCCCGCCCGGTCAGGCGACATGATGACCTGCTTGCCGAGCTTGTCAGTCGCGAAGCCCCGGACCTTGGCCACGGTCTCGGGGCTCGTGAGCAGCGAGGAGATCACCTCGACGAGCTTGAGCACCGGGACCGGGTTGAAGAAGTGCATCCCGATGACCTGCTCGGGGCGCTTGGTGGTCATCGCGAGCTTGATGATGGGGATCGATGACGTGTTGGTCGCGAGCACCGCGTCGCCGCTCACGACGACCTCGTCCAGCTTGCGGAACACCTCTTCTTTGGCGCGCTCGTCCTCGAGCACCGCCTCCACGACGAATGTCCGGTCCGCCAAGTCGTCGAACGATCCGGCGAACGTCAGGCTCGCCCGCGCAGCCTCGGCGTCTGACTCGCTCAGCTTCCCCGAGCCCACGGCCCTGGACAGCGAGCGCTCGACGCGGTCCCTCCCGGCCTTCAGGGCATCGGCGTCGCGCTCCACGACGACCACGTCGGCACCTGCCTTCGCGCACACCTCGGCGATGCCCGAGCCCATGAGCCCGCACCCAACCACCCCAACTCGATCCACACGTCCTCCTCGTCGACCCCAAAAGGATCCTAAGAGGGGGGAATCGAAGCTCATTGGACGCTCGCGCCGGCCCACGTCGAGATTCGTCGGCAGTGCCCTTCGGTGGCCCAGATTGCTGGAGTCAAAGTACAGGGCTAGTTTGTCATCTCTACAACTGTCAGAGTCGGGGAAGCACTGATGGTGCCTCTCCTCTTGATACCGAGGAAAGAAGGATTCGAATGAGGAAGTTGCTCATGAGGGCATGCGTGCCGATCGTGGCGGGAGCCGTGGCTCTCGCCGGGTTTAGCGCGATCGCTTCGGCGAGCACCACGCCGCACGCCGCCAAGCCGGTGTTCGAGATCGCCTACGAGGGTCCGCTCTCTGGTGGTGTCGCGCAGCTTGGGCTGAACATGGTCTACGGCGAGCGCCTGGCGATCAACCTGGCGAACGAGGGCAAGACCTTCGGCAAGCTCCCCTTCGCGCTCGTCCCCGGCACTTACAACGACCAGGGCTCCGAGACCGTATCGCCGACGACGGCCGCTGAGATCGTGGCCAAGAAGGCGATCGTGGCAGTCGTCGGGCCGGCGTTCTCGGGCGCGACCAAGGCCGCCGAGCCGACCTTCCACGCCGCGCATCTCGCCACGGTGAGCCCCTCGGCGACGAACGTCCTGCTCGCCACGCACGGCTGGAACAACTTCTTCCGGGTCGTCGCGGCTGACAACATCCAGGGCAGCGCCGACGCGAGCTACATCACCTCGAAGCTGAAGCTCAAGAAGATCTACGTCGTCAGCGACCAGACCACCTATGGCGCCGGTCTCGCGTCGGCATTCACGGCAGCCGCCAAGCACGACGGTGCGACGATCTACGGCGGTGGCCCGGATCCGATCCCGAGCACGCCCGCATGCGGCAACGGCGGGACTGGCGACCCGTCCCAGTACCCCGGCAAGGCCGCGACGATCAAGTCGGCCAACCCGCCGATCATCTTCTATGGCGGCTACTACTGCGACCTCGGCCTGCTCATCTCAGCGCTGCACACTGTCGGCTACAAGGGCAGGATCATGAGCGGTGACGGCAGCGACGACCCGCACCTGATCTCGGGCACGAAGCCGACCAAGGCGGCCAACGGCACGTTCCTTTCCTGCGCCTGCTCGGTGCTCGGCAAGACGCCGGCCGACCGGACCTTCGCCGCGGGCTTCACCGCGATCGCGAAGTTCCCGCCTGGGACCTACTCGGCCGAGGCCTACGACTCGACGAATATCATCATCGAGGCGATGTTGAAGATCTGGAAGGCCTACGGCGCGAAGGGTGAGACCAGAGCCCGGATCGTGACCTTCCTGCACGCCGTCAGCTGGGTCGGTCTGACGAAGACCATCAAGTTCCAGGCGAACGGCAACATCGCGGGCACCACGGTGTACATGAACCAGGTCCGCTCCGGCAAGATCTACCAAATCGGCTTGGCATAGTCAGCTCGCACGCGGTATTGACGAACCGGGCGTCCCGAACGGGGCGCCCGGTTCGTTGCATCCGGCCCACGCATCACGCGCGGTGATGGTGGACGTTTGCTAAAAACACTGAGGATGAAGCGGGCGCCGGCCTGAACCATGCACTGTCCTGCCTTCATCGCGCACAACAACCTCTGGATCTCGCTGTTCATCGGTGGGCTCGCGAATGGCTTCTTGTACGCCATGATCGCGATCGGCTACACGCTCGTCTACGGCGTGCTGCGCCTCATCAACTTCGCCCACTCCGAGGTCTTCATGCTCGGCGCATTCGGCGCGTACTTCGCCCTTCACTACGCCCTCGGGAGCAGCTCGCCAGTGGGGTACCTCGCGCTGCTGTGGGTTCTCGTCGGCATCGCCGCGGGCGGCATCGCCGGCGCCGTCACGGGCTTCAGTCTCGAGCGCGTCGCCTACCGTCCGCTCCGACGCCGTAACGCGCCAAAGCTCACGTACCTGATCAGCGCCATCGGCGCCTCGCTGTTCCTCCAGAACCTCGCCGCCAAGGAGTTCGGCCGTGGCAACCCCTTCGTCCCAGCGCCCGCACTCACGAGCGGGGTCGCTGTGACGGTCTGCGGGGCTGCAATCGACCAGTTCTGGATCCTCACGTTCATCGTCGCGATCGTGATGCTCGTGTTCGCCGACGTGGTGGTCCACCGCACCAAGCTCGGGCGAGGCATCCGCGCCGTGGCACAGGACGTCGACACCGCCAGCCTCATGGGCGTCAACATCGACCGGACCATCGTGACGACGTTCGTCCTGGGTGGCCTTCTCGGCGGTGCGGCTGGCTGCCTGTGGGGCATGCAGTACGGGGTGAACTTCGGGATGGGCTTCATCCCGGGGCTCAAGGCCTTCGCGGCAGCCGTCCTCGGCGGCATCGGCAACCTTCGCGGCGCGATGCTCGGCGGACTCCTCCTCGGCGTCGTCGAGTCGCTTTCGCTCAAGTTCATCTCGTCGCAGTACGAGGACGTTGTCGCGTACTCCGTGCTCATCGTCGTGCTGCTCGTCCGCCCGACCGGGATCCTGGGCGAGCGGCTGGGGCGCGTCGCATGACAGCCGGACAGGCACCTCTCGAGGCGGCTGGCGCCGGGGGCGCCGAGCTGCGCCGAAGCGGCGGCCGCTACCGCCGATTCGTCGAGCTCACCAGCCACCGGTACGTCCGCTTGCTTGTCGCGAGCGAGATGGCCGGCGTGCTCCTCGCGATCATGACCGGACCCCAGGGGAATGCCGCCGCACCCACCTCAGGGATCACCGGCTCGCTCAGTGTCCCGCGCGTCTTCGTGTTCCTCGGCATCGGCACGACCCTCTTCGCCCTCCGTGTGGGCTGGAGCGTCTCGAGCCAGGCCGTCAAATCTGGCTCGTCGGCCGGCACCGCCGCCGTCGTGCGAGGGCTGCGTGGCGTCAGCCCACGAGTCGGTCTCGAGCTGCTCCTCATCGCGCTCGGCTTCGCCTGGGTCACGTGGCTGGCGCCGCACGACACCTGGAAGGGCGGCGTCTGCATCCAGATCGGCGCGGCGCTGCTCGTCACCGAGGTCGTGGTGTGGCTGTTCCAAGACTTCGGCCAGCGATGGGCGCGCATCGTCGCCTACGCGGGATTCGCCGCCTACGGCGCCCTCGCCTGGATGGGTGGTGCGCCGAGCCGGTACCTGGACCGCATCGGCGCGGTGCCGCACAATGCCGCGCTCGGCCGCTTCCTCATGGTGGTCGCCGCCGGCCTGTGCGCCATCGAGCTGCTGCTCATCCCGGTCGCCGCCGTCAATCGGCGCATCTCGCCGAACCATGCGCGGAAGGCGATCGCGACCGTCGGCATCCTCGCACTTGTCTATGGGTGGCTCCAATGGACCTCGTGGTCGCAGTGGCAGCAGGCGTCACAAGGCTCGGTGGCACGCTGGCTCTACACCCACCATCTCCTTGTCCACGACCACACCTCAGGACTCCTGGTGATGGCGCTCGGGGTGCTCGCCATCCTCGCTGCGGCCGCCTGGGTGCTCGCTGAGGCCAGCTCGGGCAGGGGTCCGTCGCCAGCTGATGATGACGCCGTCGCCCTGAGCGTGCAGCGCATCTCTCGCATCTCGTTCGGCAGGCCGGCACTCTTGGTGGCGATCCTGCTCATCGTGCTCCAGTGGCCGCTGCACATGGACCCTGGCAGCCAGTCGAACATCGACCTGCAGATCCTGCCGCTCGCCCTGCTCGCGCTGGGGCTGAACGTGGTCATCGGCTTCGCGGGCCTCCTCGACCTCGGCTATGTCGCGTTCTACGCGATCGGCGCCTACTCCGCGGGCTGGTTCGCGTCGTCGCAGTTCTCCGGCACCAACCTGAACTTCGGTGCCGTCGGCCTCTACAAGGGCGCGACCGGCGTGCACTTCTCGATCTGGCTCGTCCTGCCGATCGCGGGGATCCTGACGGCGCTCGCCGGCATCCTCATCGGCCTGCCGACGCTGCGTCTGCGCGGCGACTACCTCGCGAT
>PLCI01000031.1 GCA_003135595.1 Acidimicrobiaceae bacterium
GTCGAGCCGCGCTACCCGTCGTTCAAGGGGATCATGGCGGCCAAGTCAAAGCCGGTCGACGAGGTCACCGTCGCGGACCTCGGCCTGGACGGCCAGGTCGGCTTCGACGGTGCACGCCAGGAGATCCTGGACGTCGTCGCGGCCGAATCGAGGTCCCAGGGCGAGATCGTGGCGGACGAAGGTGACGGGGCGGCGCGGATCATCGTGTTCCTCGAAGCAGTGAAAGCACTCTGAGGAGGCGTCGATGTCCGTCAGCACCATCTGGGTCGTGGCCGAGCCGTCGTCGGACGGGATCACGACGGCGAGCCTCGAGCTCCTCACCGCCGCGCGGGGCCTCGCGACGAAGGTCGAGGCCGTCAGCTGGGGACCGACCACGTCGTCCAACGCCCAGGTCCTCGGCGACTACGGCGCGAGCACCGTGCACGACCTCGGGGACCTCGGTGGCAACTTGCCGGGCGTCCCCGTCGCCGCGGGCCTCGCCGCCCTCGCGGGCTCCTCGGGCGCACCGGACGCGATCCTGATCCCTGCAAGCTATGACGGGCGCGACGTCGCCGGCCGGCTGTCCGCGCGCCTGGACCGCCCCGTGCTGACCAACGTCACCGGCCTTGTCGAGGAGGGCTCGCTCGTCGCCGAGCACCCCGTCTTCGGCGGATCCCTCACCGTGAGGTCGAGGTTCACCGCGGAGGGCCCGGGCATCTTCGTGATCAGGGCGAAGAGCTTCGCCGCGGAGCCCTCGGGTGGGGCGCCCGCGGCCGTTGCCGCCCTCGCGGTCCCTGACACCGGCCCAACGGGCACCGCGACGATCACCGCGAGCCACGCAGAGGATCGCACCGGCCCGTCGCTCGACGAGGCGTCGATCGTGGTCTCAGGCGGTCGGGGGCTCGGCGAGGCGTCGGCCTACGCGATGATCGAGGAGCTCGCGGCGCTGCTGCACGGCGCCGCAGGCGCGAGCCGCGCGATCGTGGACGCAGGATGGGTCCCGTACTCGCACCAGGTCGGCCAGACCGGCAAGACCGTCAAGCCTGCGGTGTACCTCGCCTTCGGCATCTCCGGTGCGACCCAGCACCTCGTCGGCATGAAGGGCTCGCGGACGATCGTGGCGGTCAACAAGGACCGCGACGCGCCGATCTTCTCGATCGCGGACCTCGGCATCGTGGGCGACGTGCACAAGGTGCTGCCTGCTCTCATCGACGCGCTGAAGAGCCGCTAGGGCCGCCGGCGGCAACGTCGGCGATCGGGTCGGCGACGCGAGGAAATCTCGGTGCGTGCGCGACGCACAGGGGTAGTGTCGCGACCGATCCCGCGATGCTCTTCTACACATTCGACTTCGCCATCTTCTTCGGAGTCGTCTATGCGGGGGCATGGCTGCTCAACCGTCGCGCAGTGGCGTGGAAGCTGTGGATGCTGGTCGCGTCGTACTACTTCTACGCGTACTGGGACTGGCACTTCTGCTTCCTGCTCGCCGCGTCCACCCTGATCGCGCACCTGGGCGCCACCGGGGTGAGCTTGGCCAGCACGCAACGAGTCCGCCGCGTCTGGCTCGCCACGTCGATCGCGGGGCTGCTCGGATTGCTCGGATACTTCAAGTACTTCAGCTTCTTCGCGGTGAGCGTCGACAACGTGCTCCGGGGCGTCGGGCTCGGCGACGCCGTGCCGCTGCTCACCCCCACCCTGCCCGTCGCCATCTCGTTCTTCACGTTCATGGCGGTGAGCTACGTCGTTGACGTGTATCGCGGCCAGCTCAAGGCAGCGACGCCGATCGACCTCGCGGTGTACCTCTCGTTCTTCCCGCACCTTGTCGCCGGGCCGATCGTGCGCGGCACCGAGCTGCTGCCGCAGATCCACCGGCCGAGAGACGCCCAGAGCGTCGACCTCGCGCGCGCGTCGACGCTCATCGTGAGCGGCCTGTTCAAGAAGCTCGTCGTGAGCTCGTACATGGACAGCCAGATCGTGACACCCGTCTTCGGCTCGCCCGGCGCGCACTCCGCGCTCGAGGTCCTGTTCGCGGTCTGGGGCTTCGCCATTCAGATCTACTGCGACTTCTCGGGCTACACCGACATCGCGATCGGGATCGCGCTGCTGCTCGGGGTCAAGTTCCCCGTGAACTTCGACGGTCCGTACACGGCGAGGAGCCTCCAGGACTTCTGGCGGCGCTGGCACATCACGCTCTCGCGCTGGCTCCGCGACTACCTCTACATCCCCTTGGGCGGCAACCGGGGCTCGACGCTGCTCACGGCCAGGAACATCATGCTCACGATGGTGCTCGGCGGCCTCTGGCACGGCGCCAACTGGACGTTCCTCGCCTGGGGTGCCCTCCACGGGGTGGGCCAGGTCACCGGCCACCTCCGGCGCACCTATCGAGAGCGGCAGGGCTTCGCCCTTGAGAACGACGCCACGTTCGCCAAGGTCCGCCAGCGATTCCTGACCTTCCAGTACGTCTCGCTCGGCTGGCTGTTCTTCCGGGCGTCGTCGATGTCGAACGCCTACGCGATGCTCGGTCGGCTCTTCACCGGCTGGGCGCAGTCCTCGCCGCTCGTGACGCCGCTCCTCGTCGCCGCCATCGCCGCGGTCATCGCGATCCAGTACGTCCCGAGGCGGTACGTCGACGACGCCGTCGCGGCGTTCGGGCGAGCCGTCGTGCCGGTGCAGGTCGCGGCGCTCGGACTCGGGCTGCTCTGCACGACGACGCTGATGCCCGCGGGCGTGCCACCGTTTCTCTACTACCGGTTCTAGAGGGGGGCCATGAGCGAGCTATCGAGGACACGAGCGCGACGCCGACGCCAGCCCGGAGGGCCGACGTCGGCGCTGCGAGCCGGCGTCGTGCTCCTGTGCGCATTCGCGCTGTGGCTCGTCATGGACTCGACCGTGCTCCAACGCAGCTCGACGGTGTACGGGCAGCTCGGCGCACGGCAGACTGCCGCCCTCGACATCCTCAACCCCATCAGCGAGCTCTCGCGCGCGATCGGCCTCGACCTGCCCGTCGCCTGGTCGAACGTCGCCCTCAGCCGCACGGCCGCCGGCGGCGTCGTCGTCCCGTCGGTCCCGACGACCACTCGACCCAAGGAGCCACCCACGACGACGACGATCCAGCGGAACCCCACGAGGTCGCACCCGCTGCGCGTGCTGCTCGTGGGCGACTCGATCGGCGAGGACCTCGACGCCGCGCTGCTCACCGACCTCACGAACACGGGGGTGGCCAAGGTCTTCACGGACGGGCGGGTCGGGACGGGGCTGACCCGGCTCGACGCCTTCCCCTGGATCGCCGAGCTCGAGTACGACATGTACCACTACAAGCCGGACATCGTCATCGGCTTGATGGGCGCGAACGACTCGCAGAGCTTCCTCAGCCCCATCACGCTGTTCGGCACGCCCCAGTGGCGCGCGAGGTACCTGCGCAACGTCGGGCAGTTCTTCTCGGCCGGACGGGTGGGAGGCTGCAAGATGTTCTGGGTCTCGATTCCGACGATCTCAGACAAGGGCCGGAACGCCGAGTGGCAGCTCGTGCGCCACCTCCAGCAGAAGGCGGCGGGCCAGCACCACGTGTACTTCATCAACTCGGACCTCACGCTCGCGCCGAACGGGCACTACGCGGCCTACCTGACGGTGAGCGGCCAGCTCGCGCAGGTCCGACAGAGCGACGGGATCCACCTCACCCCCGCGGGCGGCGCGCTGCTCGCCCAAGCCGTGATGATCGACCTGAAGAAGGCCCTCCGCCTGCACCTGCACTGGTAGGAGGGCAGTCGCGCCGCACCGCGACACCTCGCCGTTAGGGTCGGTCGATCACGTGAACCGAGGAACGATGGACGCAGCCGCACCGCCCCGCCCACACGACCAGCCACACGCGAGTCGCTGGATCATCCTTGGCTTCCTGGGGCTCGCCCAGCTCATGGTCGTGCTTGACGCGACGATCGTGAACATCGCGCTGCCAGAGGCGCAGAAGTCACTCGGCTTCTCCATCGTCGATCGCCAGTGGCTGATCACCGCGTACTCGCTCGCATTCGGCAGCATCCTGTTCCTCGGCGGGCGCCTGAGCGACGTCATCGGTCGAAAGACGACGCTGCAGATCGGGCTCCTCGGCTTCGCCGTGGCGTCTGCGATCGGTGGCGCGTCGACCAGCTTCGGCATGCTGGTCACCGCTAGGGCGATCCAAGGGGCGTTCGGTGCGATCCTTGCTCCCGCCGCACTTGCGCTCCTCACCACCACGTTCACGGACCCCAGCGAGCGGGGCAAGGCGTTCGGCATCTACGGGTCGATCGCGGGTGCGGGCGCGGCGGTCGGTCTCCTGCTCGGCGGCGTGTTGACCGAGTACCTCGACTGGCGCTGGACGCTCTACGTCAACCTGTTCTTCGCGGGCATCGCGATCGTCGGGACGCAGATCCTGCTCGTGCGCGAGCGCGGCGTGGCGTCAAAGGGGCTCGACATCGCGAGCACGCTGCTCATCTCGAGCGGGCTGTTCGGCATCGTCTACGGGCTGAGCCATGCCGCGAACGTCGCCGAGACCGCCCAGGCGACCGGTGGATCTGTCACGCTCGCGTCGGCCTTCTCCAATGCCACGACCATCGGCTGCATCGCAGCAGGCGTCGCGCTCGTCGGGCTGTTCGTATGGCGCCAGGCGACGGCCACGCGTCCGATGCTGCCCCTCGAGGTCGTCGCCGATCGCGCGAGAGGGGGCTCGTTCCTCGCCATCCTGCTCGCAGCGGCCTCGATGTTCGCGGTGTTCCTCTTCCTCACCTACTACCTGCAGCAGAACCTCGGCTTCTCGCCGCTGACGACCGGCCTCGCGTTCCTGCCGCTGACCGGC
>PLCI01000173.1:0-4958 GCA_003135595.1 Acidimicrobiaceae bacterium
ATCAACAGCCTCGACCTGTACTCCTCGGGCGTGACCCTCCAGGCGCTCGGACTTCGCCTGCGGCGGTACCACGCCGTGCTACTGGACAGCGCGATCTGCCTCGGCATCACGTTCTACGCGGTGTTCGACACGCACTTCTCGACGCTCCTCAAGGACTTCGTCGACGTCGTCATCGTCTGGATCGCACCGTGGTGCGGGATCTACCTCACGGACTGGCTGCTACGCCGGCGCCGGTCCAATGCCGCGGCCCTCCAGCAGACCGGGCGAGCGAGCCCCTACTGGGCAAGCGGCGGGGTCAGCTGGGCCGCCATTGCCGCGCAGATCATGGGCGGCGTCGCCGCGCTCCAGGCGCTCAGCGCGACCTTTCACGTGCCGACGTGGCTCAACTCGATCTCTTCGCACAACGGCGGCATGGACGCCTCGGTCTTTCTCGGCTTCGGGGTCGGTGCCCTCGCGTACCTCTTCTTGGGGAGCGCCACGGTGTTCCGGCAGGAAGACGCGTCCGCCCTTCTCGAAGGCGAGCCGTTGGGTCAGGCGGCCTCCACGCCGACGTAGGTCCCGTCGCCACGGGGCCGGAAGAGCGGCAGCTCGCCGAGCACTCGCACGAGCCCCGCGTCGTCACCGAGTGTCGTGCGCCAGGCGGTGCCCTCGCTCACGATCGCGCCGATCGCGACGGGGTGCGCGCCGATGCCCCGAAGGAGCCGGAGCGCCGCGGCGCACGAGCCGCCCGTCGAGATGACGTCGTCGATGAGCGCAACGCGGCGACCTCGGACCGCGTCGATCCGCTCGCGATCAAAGAGCAGACGCTGGGGCGCGGCGGTCGTGATCGAGCGCACGGGCTCGCTGACCGCGTCCGCCAGATGGATCTTCGGCGTCTTGTGCAGGATCACGTACTGGTCGAGGCCGAGGTTGCGCGTGACCTCGATCGCGATCGGTATGCCCATCGTCGCGACCGAGGCGACAACCTCGACGTCGTGCTGACGAAGGAGCCCGGCAAGCTCGGCGCCGGCGACCTCGCAGAAGCGCAGGCCCAGGTCGACGGTGATCAGCAGCGCGATCGCGGTGTCGTCGTTGAGCTCGACGATCGGCAGGTCCACCTCCTGGGAGCCAATCGCGAAGTGGTACAAGGGGCGGTGCACGCGCTCGAGGTTACGGAGTCCCGAGCGGCCCTGAGGGGGTGAGGTTCAGCGCGGCGGCGGGCCAAAGAGCCGGTCGCCCGCGTCGCCGAGGCCCGGGACGATGTAGCCCACGTCGTTGAGCGTGGCGTCGAGCGCCGCGGTGACCACTCGGGCCGTGGGATGCGCCGCCATGAACCGCTCAACGCCCGGCACCGAGGCGATGAGGCACAGCGCGGTGACCTCGGAGGCTCCTCGCGAGCGCAACATGTCGACGACGCGGATCAGCGAGCCCCCCGTGGCGAGCATCGGGTCGCAGACGACGACCTGCGCGCCGTCTATCCGCTCGGGCAGTCCGTCAAGGTAGACCTCGGGCTGCAGCGTGACCTCGTTCCTCCTCAGGCCGACCAGGCACACGCGACTCCTCGGCAGCGCCTCTTGGACAGCGGGGACCATGCCGAGCCCCGCGCGCAGGATGGGGACGACGAGGAACTCCTCGTCGACGATCTGCGCGGCCGCGCCCTTCGCGACCGGCGTGTCGACCACGGCGTCGGTGAGAGGGGCATCGCGGAAGGCCTCGTAGGCGATGAAGCGGGAGAGCTCACCGGCGAGCCGGAGGAAGTCCGGGTTGGTCGTCCGCTCGTCACGGAGCCAGCGGAGGCGGTGCTGCACGAGCGGATGTGAAACCACCGTCAGTCGCTCGTTGTTCGACATCGCGCAACCATAACGAGCCACTGACGGTGACCTCCGGCCCGCTGCGCGCGTCCCCCAATCACCGGTGGAGGCGAGGAACAGCCGACCGGTAAACTCGTTACATGCTGTTTCTCCGCGCGTGTCAAGCCGCGCGATGAGCAGCACGACAACCGCACCTCCCCGACCTGAGTCCTCGCGTTCCAGCTACTACCCCATGGGGGTGGCGTCGAGGTACCGGCGGCCGAAGGGACGCCTCGACCCCAACGTCAGCAAGTCCTGGCTCCGGCGGGTGCTCCCCGTCCTTCGCGGCCACCGCACCGGCTTCATGGTCTTCATCGGCCTGTCGTTCGCGAGCTCGATCGTCCAGATCCTCGCTGTGGAGGTGGTCGAGCGGGCGACCAACGCCGTCGTCAAGGGCTACAAGCCTGGCGCCACGACACATCTCTCCGTCACCGGCTACGCAGTTGCGCTCGTCGTCCTCGGGCTGCTCGCGGGCACCACGGGACTCGTCTCTCGCTACCTGATGTACCGCACGGCCTACGACATCGAGTTCGACCTGCGCAACATGATCTATGAGCACCTGACGACGCTGTCGTTTGGCTTCTACGACCGGGTGCAGTCGGGCCAGCTCATCTCGAGGGCGAACTCGGACATCCGCAGCGTCCAGATGTACACGACGTTCGCGCCGCTGATCCTGGTGCAGTGCTCGATCGGGGTCATCGCGTTCGGCTTCATGCTCTTCTACAACTGGCTGCTCGCCCTCGTCGCGCTCGCGATGATGCCGCTGCTCTACCGGGTCGGCGTTCGCATGCGCAAGATGATGTTCCCGATCTCCTGGGTGATCCAGGCGCGCCTCGCCGGCGTCGCGACCGTCGTCGACGAGAACGTGAACGGCGTCCGCGTCGTGAAGTCCTTCGCCCAGGAGCAGGCCGAGCTGCGAAAGCTGGGCGACGCCGCAAAGAAGGTCGAGTGGTCCTACATCAAGGATGCCGACATCCGCGGGCAGTTCACCCCCTGGGTCCAGAACCTCCCTCAGGTCGGGCTCGCGCTCGTGCTCGGCATCGGCGGCTGGCTCGTGATCAACGGCTCGCTCGACCCCGGCAGGCTCCTCGCGTTCAACCTCTTCTTCGGACTGCTCCAGGCTCCCTTCATGATGCTCGGCCAGCTCGTCATGATGGGCCAGCGGGCCAAGGCGAGCGCCGAGCGGATCTACGAGATCCTCGACGAGCCCACCGACATCGTCGAGCGACCGGACGCAGAGGACCTGATGGTCACCGAGGGGCGTGTCGCGTTCCGCCACGTGGACTTCTCGTATCGCGACGGCTCACCGATATTCAAGGACCTCTCCTTCGAGATCGAGCCGGGCGAGTCGGTCGCGCTCGTCGGCGAGACCGGCTCTGGAAAGTCGACGGTGGCCCGCTTGCTCACCCGGTTCTACGACGTGAACGGCGGGGTGGTCGAGATCGACGGCCGCGACGTCCGAGACGTCACGCTCGGTTCGTTGCGCGCCGCGGTCGGCGTCGTCCAGGACGAGCCGTTCCTCTTCTCGGTGTCGATCCGCGACAACATCGCCTACGGCAGACCCGACGCGACCCTCGACGAGGTCGAGACGGCTGCCAGGGCCGCTAACGCCCACGAGTTCATCGTCCGTCTCCCTGACGGCTACGACACCGTCGTGGGCGAGCGGGGCTACACGCTCTCGGGCGGGCAGCGCCAGCGCGTCGCGATCGCGAGGACGCTGCTGCTCAATCCACCCGTCCTCGTGCTCGACGACGCGACGAGCTCGATCGACGTCCACATCGAACAGGAGATCCACGCCGCGCTCGACACGCTGCTCGAGCACCGCACGACGCTGGTCATCGCCCACCGGCTCTCGACGATCGCGCTCGCCACTCGCGTGATCCTGATCGACGAGGGACGCGTCGTCGCCACCGGCTCGCACGCCGAGCTCATGGCGAGCACCCCGCTGTACTCAGAGGTCCTCGCGAGGACCGCGCTCGACGCCGACGCCGACACCGTCGACGACGACGCAGCCGAGGCGAGCTGATGGGCATGATGGGCGGCGGCTTCGGCGGTGGCGGCGGGTTCGTCGGCGCGCAGGCGGCGGCGTCCTCGGCGGGGCTGCCCTTCGGGGGCATCCCGACCGAGCTTCAGCAGGGCGTCGACCTCATCCTGTCGTCGGAACCTAGGCACGAAGGCGCGGACCTCGTCTTCACCCAGCGACCGAGCGAGCGGGAGTCTCGTCGCCTGTCGATCCCGCTGCTGGTCGGCGAGCACCCGGTGCTCATGGCCGCGGGCCTGCTCTTGGTCCTCATCGTCGGCGCGTTCGGCGTCGCCGGCCCCTACCTCGTCGGGTTCGCGATCGACCACGGCATGCGGCCGCACCATCACGACCTGCGCACCGTCGTCGTGGTCGCCGCGATCTACATGGTGATCTCGGTGGGCGTCGCCTACGCACAGCGAGCGCTGGTGGAGGCCGCCGGTCGCCTCGCGGCCCGCGTCATGCACCGGCTGCGGATCCTCGTGTTCACGCACCTGCAGCGCCTGAGTCTCGACTTCTTCACCGAGGAGAAGGCCGGCGTGCTCATGAGCCGAATGACGAGCGACATCGAGAACCTCCAGCAGTTCCTGCAGGACGGCATCAGCTCGTTCGGGATCCAGCTGGTCTCGATGGTCACGATCATCGTGCTGATGTTCTCCCTCGACGTGAAGCTCGCGCTCCTCACTGTCATCGCCGTGATCCCGATCCTCACGGTGATCACGATCTGGTTCCACGGGGCATCCGAGCGCGGGTATCTGCGCGCGAGGGACGGCATCGCCAACGTCTTGTCGGACCTGTCCGAGTCGCTCTACGGCATCCGGGTGGTGACCGCCACCAACCGCCAGCGCCACAACGTCGTGCACCACCGCAACGTGGTCGGCGAGTATCGCGACGCGAACCTCTACACGGGACGCGCGAACGCGATCTACGGGCCGACCACCGCGGCGATCGGCATCCTGGGCCAGGCGCTGCTCCTCGGCGTCGGCGGCGACATGGTGCTCCGTGGGCAGCTGGGCGTCGGCGTGCTCGCGACCTTCATGCTCTACATCGGGCGCTTCTTCCAGCCGATCCAGCTGCTGGTCCAGCAGTACAACGTGCTGCAGCAGGGC
>PLCI01000173.1:4975-8829 GCA_003135595.1 Acidimicrobiaceae bacterium
GAGCACGTCAACCTCGAGATCGCCCCCGGCGAGTCGATCGCGTTCGTGGGCCCGACGGGGGCCGGCAAGTCGACCATGGCCAAGCTCGTGAATCGCTTCTACGACCCCCAGGGTGGCGCAGTGCTCGTCGACGGCACCGACATCCGTGACGTCACGTTGAACTCACTTCGTCGCCAGATCGGCGTGGTGCCCCAGGAGCCGTTCTTGTTCGCGGGATCGATCAAGGACAACCTCAAGTTCGCGAACCCCGACGCGACGGACGCCGACGTCAATGAGGCGGTCGACCAGGTCGGGCTGCGCGAGCTCATCGACCGGCTCCCCGAGGGCATCGACACGATCGTGCACGAGCGGGGCCAGACGCTGTCGGCCGGCGAGCGCCAGCTGCTCGCGCTCGGGCGCGCGTTCCTGTCGCACCCGCGCGTGCTGGTCCTCGACGAGGCGACGTCCAGCCTCGACCTTCGCAGCGAGACGGTCGTCGAGCACGCGCTCACGGCGCTGCTCGAGGGCCGCACCGCCATCCTGATCGCGCACCGGCTCACGACCGCCAAGCGGGCAGATCGGATCGTCGTCATCGAGGACGGCGGCATCGTGGAGTCAGGCAGCCACGACGAGCTCGTCGCGCTCGGCGGCCGCTACGCCGCCATGTACGAGACCTGGGTCAGACAGGGGGGCCTCGAGGGGCACGCGAGCGACTAGCAGATGGCTACGCGCGCTTCGCGACGTCGTGGACGGCGTCGAGGAACTGCGGCCAGACCGCTTTCGGCAGGTCGTGGCCCATCTTGTCGATCACGACCAGCGTCGCGCCCGGGACCGCGTCGGCCGTTGCCGCCCCGCCTTCGAGCGTCACGATCGGGTCGATCGCCCCGTGCACGACCAGCGTCGGGACCGTCACGCCCGCGAGGCCGGGCCGACGGTCCGGGGAGCCGACGATTGCGGCGAACTGCCTCGCGACGCCGTCGGGATAGAAGGCCCGGTCGTACTGGCGTCCGGCTATGTCGGCCATCCACGCCTCGTCGAGGCCGAGCTCGAGCGACCCGGTGATGCGCCACGACCGCAGCGACTGCTCGATGACGCCGTCTCGAGTCGTCGCGCCCGGCTGCATCATGAGCTCGAGGACCTCGGGGGTGGGCGTCCCGACCCGCACGGGGTCCGGCGACGACATGACCGAGGTGAGCGACCGGACTCGCCGCGGGTGAGCGATGGCGAGGGCTTGGGCGATCATCCCGCCCATCGATACGCCGAGGACGTGCGCGGACTCGATCCCGAGGACCCCGAGCAGACCCGCGGCGTCGTCCGCCATGTCGCCGATCGTGTAGGGCGCCGCGTCGGCGCTAGTGACAACAGCGAGCGCGTCGGGGACCGGCAGGTGCTCGAGGTGCGTCGACAGCCCGGCGTCGCGATTGTCGAAGGTGACCACGTAGAAGCCGAGCGCGACGAGCTGGTCGACGAGGTCCACGTGCCAAGCGATGAGCTGGGCGCCGTGGCCGTGGACGAGCAGCATCGGCGCGTCCGCGGGGTCGCCGTGGACCTCGTAGCAGAGCTCGAGCCCGTTCGCCGTCGAGGTCGTCACTACGAGGCGTACCCCTTCACGAGCTCGATCAGGTCCGCGTGGCGCTGGTCGCCGAGCGGGACAGGCGCGACCTGGAGGTGCGTCACGCCTGCCTCGCGGAACGCCGCGACGCGCTCCTTCACGTAGCCCTCGGGCCCGCACAGCGAGGTGAGCTCCAGCAGCTCGTCGGGGACCAGGGCCTCGGCATCCTTCTTCTTGCCCGAGAGGTACAGCCCTTGGATCTCGGCTGCCTCCTTCTCGAAGCCGTAGCGGCAGGCGAGCTCGTTGTAGAAGTTCTTGCCCTTCGCCCCCATGCCGCCGACGTAGAGGGCCACCATGGGCCTGGCGAGCTGGCGCAGCGCGACGACGTCCTCGCCGTCGCCGATCGCGAGCATCCCCCCGGCGCTCATCTGGAGCGGGCCCAAGGACGGGTCGCGACGCGCGGCACCCTCGGCGAGCGACGCGCCCCACACCTCGCCCGCGCGCTCGGGGATGAACAGGATCGGCAGCCAGCCGTCGGCGATCTCCGCGGTCATCGCGACGTTGCGCTCCCCGAGCGACGCGACCCAGACCGGGATCGCCGGACGCACGGGGTGCGCGATGATCTTGAGCGCCTTGCCGAGGCCGGTGCCCTCGCCCGCGACGAGGGGCAGCTCGTAGTAGCGGCCGTGGTGCTCGAGGGGGGCCTCTCGGCGCCACACGGTCCTGCAGATCTCGATGATCTCCCGGGTCCGTCCGAGGGGCGCGGTGTAGGCGACCCCGTGGAAGCCCTCGATCACCTGGGGCCCCGACGCCCCGAGCCCGAGGTGGAAGCGCCCGTCGCTCAGCGCGTCGATCCCCGCGGCCGTCATGGCGATGAGCGTGGGCGTCCTCGTGTAGATCGGCAGGATCGCCGAGCCGATCTCGACGCGCTCGGTGAGCGCCGCCAGATAGCCCATGAGGCTCGGGCTGTCGAAGCCGTAGGCCTCGGCGACCCAGACGAGGTCGAGTCCAGCGGCCTCCATCTCTTTGATCTGGAGCGCCGACTTCTTGAAGCCGCCCGCATAGCTGAGCATGGTGCTGATCTTCACGCTGCCTCCCGAATCGAGTCTTGCAGAGTCGGGCTGGGACTCCCTCAGCCCGCCACGGCGCAGCGATTGGGTCCGGCCTCGAGGCTCGAGCGCTCCTCGCTCGTCAGCGGCGTGCCGGACAGGTTGGTCGCGACGATGGTCTCGTAGTGCGGCGGGCGGGCTGTCACTGAGCCGACTGCCCACGCGACGAAGGCATCCTCGTCGGCCGTGAGCTGCGTGAGCCGCCCCTTGAGCACCCCGAGCGGCGCGCCGACGACGCCGCGGTCGACGTCGACGACGCTGCTGAAGTGCGCCGGGAACACCACGGTCGAGTCCGGCAGGCCGAGGAGCTTGTCGTGGAGCGACCCGTACAGGGAGCGGGCAAACGCCTCTGCCTCGTCGGCGAGGTCAGGGCGTCCCACGCTCTCGAGGAAGAGCGTGTCGCCCGTGAAGGCTGCCGCCTCGCCAAGCAGGTACACCGTCGAGCCCTTCGTGTGGCCGGGCGTCGACAGCACCGAGACAGTGAGGTCGACGCCGTCGGCGATTGGCACGCGCATCCCGTCGGTGAGTGCCGTGAACTCGAAGCCGAACCGATCGGCAGGGTTGAGGACGAGCTCGGCTCCGCACGCCGCGGCCAGCTCCCGCGCGCCGCTCACGTGGTCGGCGTGCAGGTGCGTGTCGAAGACGTGTGCGATTCGCCATCCCCGGGCGTCGGCGCGGCGCACGTACTCGTCCACGTCGCCCGACGGATCGATCACGCAGGACGCGTCGCCGGCTCCCACGACGTAGGACAGGCAGCCCTTCCCTCGACGACGGACCTGGACGATCGTCGCCGCGCCCGCGCCGAACACGGCGTCGTCGTAGACACGCGACCAGGCGCCCATGCCACCGTCGAGCACGCGCGACTCGAGGCCGGCGCGCGCGAGCACCTCGGTCGCCGTCGCGGCGCGCGGGCCCGCGGCGCACACGGTGACGATGTCGGCGCGTGGCACCTCGCCGAGCCAGGCGCCGAGCGTGGCGAGTGGCACGTTCACCGAGCCGGGGATCGACCACGCCTCGAACTCGTCGGGCTCGCGCACGTCAAGCACGAAGACCTCGTCGTCATCGAGTCGCTCGAGGAGCTCGTCGGCAGTGATCGTTCTCACAGGCATCTCGTCGATCCGCGTGCGTCGATCGTACGGGGCAGGCGAACGGAGCCACTCGATAGCGTGTCTTTCGTGCACCATGACGCGGCCGCGAGCCAGCAGCCCAACGAG
>PLCI01000170.1 GCA_003135595.1 Acidimicrobiaceae bacterium
CCTCGCCGACGTGGTCACCGTGCCCGCGCTGGTCATACGATCCAGGCCTTCAGCGGGTCATGGATCCCGCTGATCCCGATCGTGAGCCAGCTACCCGGCTTCATCGTGAACGTCGGCAGGCCCACGACGATCTCCGCGCCGGCCGTCCCATGGACGGCGCCGCGCTGGTAGGTCTTGCCGTCGTCATAGGCGGTCCAGGTGACCGGCTGGTCGGAGCTCGGCACGATCACGAACTGGATCGGCGCGAGGATGGTCACGCTGGCGCCGGGGGTCAGGAAGTACGCGCTCTCCTGGAGCGGGGTGGTGCTCGTGCCTGCCTCGCTCTGGACCCAGTGCACGAGCGCGCCGGCCGCGAGCGACACGACGAGCAGCGCCGCCGAGAGCACGACCGAGACCATCCAGGTCGGTCGCAGCGACCGCGACGGGGCCGGCGCGGCCGGACTAGCGGGGTCGGTCGCCAAGGTCAGTCGCTGCTCGTGGACCCGACATCGCCCATTCGCAATCGTGACGCGCGCATCGCCTCAGCGCCAATCGGCCTGGCGCCCGGCGCGGACCAGCCGCCTGGCGTTCCAGATTGCGAGGTGGCGCGCCGACTCGTGCGCGAGGGTCTTGACCACGATCCCGGGGCGCCACGAGTCGAACGTCGAGCCCCCGCTCGCGAGGTAGCGGGCGGTCTCGAGGACCGAGCGCCGGTCGCGGCTCGAGCCCGGCGCAGACAGGCGGTCGCGCCGGTTCGCGGACAGCCACTCGGTGAGCTCCCAGTTGCCCTGATAGATGCGGGTCATGCCTCTCAGAAGCGCGCGGGACGAGGACGGTAACGGCACCTCTACGTGCGAATCGTACACCGGGACCTTCTCGTCAGGATCGAACATCCGATCGAAGAAGGCGTCTTCCATGATCTGGCCCTCCTCGGGGAACACGTCGAACTTGGCGCGTCCCGCGGCGTTCGTGCCGTAGATGTGGTGTCCCTCGATGTGGTGCTCGAGCCACTCGCGCGAGGCGGGCACGACGTAGCGCATCGAGTAGTACGCGCGCACGAACCATGGCGCACCGTCATTCAGGTAGCGCTCCATCGGACGCACCGCTCGAGGTGTGTCAACGCGGAGGGCGTCGACGAGCTGCTCGATGGACGCGGCGTCCGTGCGCACGTCCGCATCGACGTAGAGCCGTGGGAACACGTCGCCCACGAATCGCTCGGCCTCGTTGAGCGCGTGGGGCTTGGAGGCGCGCTCGAGGTCGAGGACCTCGACGCCCGGCGTCGCCCGCGCCATCGCGACGGTCCCATCGACGCAGCCGTTGCAGGCGATCACGACCAGGTAGCCGAGCTCGGTGGCGACCTGACTCAGGATCGGCAGCAGCGGGCCGATCCGATCCTGCTCGTTGAACGCAGGGACGATGACCGACGCGGCGGGGCGAGTCTCGCTCACCTGTACGCCTCGGTCGCCAGTATCCGCATGAGCGCGGAATCTTCTCAGATCGCGATGTCGGTTGGCCACGAACCCCGAGGTGCGGCCCGCGGGCGTGCTGGCGTGGCCCCGCGCCCGCACGCACCCCTTGGGCTGAAGCCGGCGCCCTCCGCGTAGAATTCCAAGGCCTCGCCGCTCGAGGCGATCTAGTGCAACAGCGTTGACGCGTCCCTTTGGAGGGCAGATGCCCACATATTGGATCGAGACGCTCGGGTGTCCGAAGAATCTCGTCGACAGCGCGAAGCTCGAGGGCCACGTCGAGCGCAGCGGTCTCGTCCCCGCCGAGGAGCCGGAGGGCGCCGACCTCGTCATCGTCAACACGTGCGCGTTCATCGAGTCGGCGAGGGCTGAGTCGATCCAGGTCGTGCTCGAGCTTGCCGAGCGGCGAAAGCACGGCGCTCGCCTCGTCGTCACCGGCTGCATGGCCGAGCGGTACCGCGAGGAGCTGGAGGTCGCGCTCCCCGAGGTCGACCTGGTCGCGGGCTTCGGCGAGTCCCCGATCCCCGACGGCGTCCCCGTCGCGCTCGGTCTTCGCCCGGTGCCGTCGTCGTTCGACCTCTTGCTGCTCCCGCGGCCCGCGGCGAGCGCACCGTGGGCGTACGTGAAGGTCGCCGAGGGCTGCGACCGCCGGTGCGGCTTCTGCGCAATCCCGACCTTCCGGGGCGACCAGCGGTCGAGGACGATCGACGACCTCATGGCGGAAGCAGCGGCGCTCGTCGACGGTGGCGCGCGCGAGCTCGTCCTGGTCGCCCAGGACCTCGCGAGCTACGGACGGGACCGACGCCGTGCCGGTCAGGCCGACGTGAACGACCTCGACACCCCCTCGCGCCAACCGCTGCTCGACCTCGTCGCCGCGCTCAGCGGCACGGTCCCGTGGCTCCGGCTCCTGTACCTCTATCCGTCGGGGCTGACCGACGCGCTCATCGAGGCGGTGCTCGCGACGGGCGTGCCCTACTTCGACCTGTCACTCCAGCACGCGTCGAGGCCGCTGCTGCGCTCGATGCGCCGATGGGGCGACGCCGAGCGCTTCCTCGCCCGCATCGAGCGGATCCGGGCTGCCGAGCCGACGGCCACGTTCCGCTCCTCGTTCATCCTCGGCTACCCCGGCGAGACCGAGGACGACCAGCGTCAGCTGATCCGGTTCCTCGAGGCCGCCCAGCTCGACTGGGCGGGCTTCTTCCCCTTCTCCAAGGAGGAGGGGACTCCCGCTGCCGACATGGACCAGCAGGTCCCGCACGGACTCGCGCTCGAGCGCCTGGCGGAGTGCAGCGAGATCCAAGACGCCATCACGAGCGCCTCTCGCGANNTTCCACGAGGTCGTGATCACGGGCTCGTTCGGGACCGACCTGCTCGCCATGCCGCGGTGACCACGACGGAGCGCTACGGCCCGAGCGCGCTCGTCACGCCCGCGAACGCGCTCACGATCGCACGACTCTTCGTCACGCCCTTCTTCGTCGCGCTCATCGTGACCAAGGGGGCGTCATGGCTGACCGCGGGGGTGGGGGCCGCCGCNNGACAAGGCGATCGTGCTGGCGTCGATGTACGCGCTGGTCGCCGTCTCGAGGCTCCCCTGGGAGCCCGTCGTGCTCATCACGCTGCGCGAGGTGTGGATGAGCGTGTTCCGCTCGCGCGCGCTCGCACGCGGCCTGTCGATCCCGGCCCGGCCGACCGCGAAGCTGAAGACCTTCGTGCAGGACTTCGCGATCGCCTGGTGCGTGCTGCCCCCGACCGCGCACCTGAAGGGCCTGCAGCTCGTGACGATCTGGCTCGCCGCGGCGCTCACCTTCTACACCGGCTACGAGTACTGGCACGACGGACGTCGGGCAGCGGAGCTGCGCGCGTGAGGGTCGAGGTCGTCGCGATCGGATCCGAGCTGCTGCTCGGCCAGATCGCCGACACNNGAGTTGTTGCTCGGTCAGATTCCCGACACCAACTCGCAGTGGCTCGGCGAGCAACTCGCCGCCAACGGCATCGCGTCGCACTTCCACCAGCACGTCGGCGACAACCCCCAGCGGATCGTGCTCGCGCTGCGCACGGCGCTCGCGAGGTCCGACGGCGTCATCGCCTGCGGCGGGCTCGGCCCCACCCAGGACGACATCACCCGCGAGGCGATCGCACAGGTGATGGGCGTGCCGCTCGATCGCGATGACGCCGTCGCGACCCGGATCGAGGCGATGTTCCGATCCAGGGGGCGCGAGATGCCCGAGAACAACCGGCGCCAGGCCGACGTCCCCCGGGGTGCGACCATGGTCGCGCAGCGCCGCGGGACCGCGCCCGGGCTCATCTGCCCGGTCGGCAACAAGGTCGTCTACGCCGTCCCAGGCGTGCCCCACGAGCTCGAGGAGATGTTCGAGCGCGCGATCCTGCCCGACCTGCGCCGTCGGCTGGTCGAGGAGGGCGAGGAGGGCGTGATCGCCTCGCGGGTGCTTCGGACGTGGGGCGCGAGCGAGTCGGGCCTCGCCGAGGTGCTCGATGCTCGACTGGACGCGCTCGACGGATCCGATACGACGATCGCCTTCCTCGCCTCGGGGATCGAGGGGCTGAAGGTGCGCCTGACCGTCCGCGCGCTCTCGCTCGGCGCGGCCGTCTTGAGGCTCGACGAGGAGGAGGCAGCCGTACGCTCGGCGCTCGCGGCGAGCCTGGGCGACATCGTGTTCGGCGTCGACACCGAGACGATGGAGCACGCCGTCGCGCGGCGGCTCGTCGCCCAGGGCCTCACGCTCGGGCTCGCCGAGTCGCTCAC
>PLCI01000093.1 GCA_003135595.1 Acidimicrobiaceae bacterium
CTGGCGGCACGTCCCGGGCCGAGTGGCTCGGCAGGTCTCGGGCGCTGCGCCGTCGCACTGAGGCTCGGTCGCCGAGCCGATCTACCCCCGGACGCAGCACTGCGGTGGCGCCCTGGAGGGCGCCACCGCAGTGGCCACGTGCACTATGAGTGAGCTAGGAGTGCCAGACCGACGTGAAGAACAGCACGGCCTGGTTCGGCTGCAGGACCGGCTTCGCCGGCGGCGGGGTCGTGAAGGTCTTCCAGTTCTGCACGTACGACTTGGCCGCGACGCCGAGCACCACGCGGTCGGTCCACAGGTACGGGAGGTCCTTGTTGATCTGCGCGTTGACCGCGGCCCACGCCCTGGTCCTCGCTGTCTGGCTCGTTGCCGCCATTCCCGCGAGCATCAACTTCTCCGTCGTGGCGTCGAGGTTGTTGGCGAAGTTGAGGTGGGACTTGGTCGAGAACCAGGGGTAGTTGAGGTCCGGCGAGACGCCACCGAACTGTGCCCAGGTGACTGCCTGGTACAGGCCGAAGATCGCGTCACCGATGAGCTGGCCCTGCGAGACGCCGCTCAGGATCACCGTGAGGCCGACCGCACCCAGCATCGACTGGACCAGCGTCGCCGCCGTCAGCACCGCGGGGTCGCCCGCCACGTAGGTGAGGGTGAACGTCCTTGAGGGGACCGGCACCTTCTTCACGTAGGCCTTGGCCTGGGCCACGTTGTACGCGGGGTAGGCCTGCGGCTTGTAGTACGGGGACCCCTTGCTGAAGATGCCGTCGATCGTGAAGGACTCCCCGGCGTCGACCACCGACACGAACTTCGAGCGGTCGATGGCGTACGCACACGCCTTGCGGAGGTTGAGGTCACCCTTGAAGGGCGGCTTCCCGCAGTTCAGCATCATGCAGTTCGAGCTGGGCGAGTACTTCGGGAGCGTCGGGTAGTCGACCTCGAACGTGTAGCCCGCGCCAAGGGTATGGAACGTGCTGGTGATGTCGCCCTCGCCCTCGTGGATGATGTCCACCGCGCCGCTCTTCAGCGCGTTGTACCTCGTCGGGCCGTCCGGGATCGGGTGGAACTCGATCTGCTGGAGGTACGGCAGGCCCGGACGCCAGTAGTGAGGGTTCTTGGTGCAGATGAACGACGTGCCGTAGTTCCACGCGCTGAACACGAACGGCCCGGTGCCGATGGGGTTACCGGTGTAGTCGTTGTGAGCCCCGTTGGCAGAGCCGAGGGTTTTCGGCGCGGCCATGAAGCCGATCTGCTGCTCGGCGAGCGTGTACGGGAACGTCGTCCACTTGTACTTCGTGAGGACCGTCACGGTCTGCTTGGCGACGTTGACGGTGTAGCCCTTGATGAGCGCACGGACCGCGTTGCCGGTCAGCCCCGAGTTGAAGTCGGCCAGCAGGTTGGCGTGGATCGCCTGGGCGTTGCAGGGCGACCCGTCATGGAACTTCACGCCCGCGCGCGCGGTGATCGTCCAGGCGGTGTAGCCCGCGTTGTGCGAGAGCGACTTGGCCAGGTACGGGTACACGGTCTTGCCGTCGGACCCCACGACCATCAGCGGGTCATAGACCGCACGTGCGTAGCAGAAGCCTGACGTGTCCATGTTGGCGTAGTCAGGCGTGAACGGCTTGTTCTGCTCCGAGATGACACCAAACTTGATGGTGCCGCCTAGCTTGATTTTGCCGTCGACTGCGCCGGCAACGCCTTCTTGGACTAGCTCGTCGACCAGTGCCCCAGTTGCAACCACACCACCAGCGGCCGCGGCGGACTGCGTAAGGAACTGTCGTCGGTCGTAGGTGTTGGTCACATGACCCCCCTCATCCGGCAAGCCCGTTCGGACCTGCATCTCACCGTGGCCCTTCGGCCCTATCGGCGCGACGATAGCAACACTCTCCACATCAAAATGGTCGGGTGTCGTGCAAGATGTCGCTCCAGGCGGAACATTGTTTTGTCATGTCACGAGGTTCTTGCGGCTGGTGTCGAGTAACCACACGTTGCCGACCCCGCGCCGCCACGGTGACCTTGATCAACAACCGACTGGGAATCGCGACGTCGGCGGGCGACGGTGTCACCTGCCAGCGCACGCCGTCGACGCCACTCAGGCGTTGCCGCGCCGTGACTCGAGGACGTCGGACGGCTGCAGGGTGAAGAAGCCGTCGGCGAAGAGCGCGTCGAGCACGATCGACGCGTCGCCATCCCAGGCGAGCGAGGTGGCCTGCGCGCGGCTCATCCGTCCTGTCACGAGGCG
Organism: Acidimicrobiaceae bacterium; assembly: GCA_003135595.1. Taxonomy (GTDB): domain Bacteria; phylum Actinomycetota; class Acidimicrobiia; order Acidimicrobiales; family RAAP-2; genus Palsa-459. Next base: position 2,237 of record PLCI01000093.1, read on the forward strand.
CATGAGCTCGAAGCGCGTCGTGCGCAGCGCGATGGGCGAGCCGTTGCCTTCGATCAGCTCGTCGCCGTCCTCGGTCGTCACGACCACGCCCGGCGCGCCCCCCGACGTCAGCATCGATGCCATCCGCTCCGCCGCTCGACGCGCGCCGATGCGGACCGAGTCCGTGGCCATGTCGCCAGGCACACCGAGCGCGTGGCAGAGGTCGTGCTCGTGGGTCACCGCGTCGAACGCCAGCGCCAGGAGGGACGGCGGCGCGTCGGAGACGTCAACGGGCAGGTCGCGCCAGGTGTCGAGGACGTCGCCCATCGGCTCGTCTCGATGTCGCTGCACTTGCTCGGCCGTCCATTCGCTGAACCCGCTCGTGGGGAGTCGCTCCGCGCGGCGGTCCTCGAGCAGTCCGGTGAGGTGCCCGACCAGGTCCTTCACCGACCACGCAGGGCAGCACGGCACCACCGTCGCGAGAGTCGGGGCGTCGAGCGTCCGTGTCATCGCGTCGATGCGCTGCTGGGATGCCTCGTAGCTCGTCTTCAGCTCACTCATGTCGAGGTCCGTCATGGGCGACACCCTACGGCGTGAGGAGCTTGCGGAACCGACGAGACGTCATCACGATCCCGGCGAACGACATCACGACGAGGTACCCGACGTGGCCTGCCATCGCCCAGTTGAAGACGCCGAGGTTGCACCCGCGCGCGAGCGCGACGCCCTGGTACAGCGGCGTCGCGCGCACCACGAGCTGCAGCCACCCGGGGTACTGGTCGATCGGGAAGAACGTCGCCGAGAACAGGAACATGGGCAGGAGCGCGAGCATGACGAGGTCGAAGTCCTGCCAGCTGCGCAAGAACGTGCACGCAGCCATGCCTGCAGAGGCGAAGGCGAGCGACGTGAGGATCGCGATCGGGAGGCACAGGATCGCCCACGCTGACTGCGTGTCGCCGAGCGCCCACATGCACACGAGGAAACTGACCGAGTACAGCGAGCCTCGCGTCAGGCACCACGACAGCTCGCCGAGCGCGATGTCCTCCACGCTGAGCGGCGTCGCCATCACCGAGTCGTAGGTGTGGTCCACCCGCAGCCGGAAGAAGGTGTTGAAGGTCGCGTCGAGCATCGAACCGTTCATGGCCGACGTCGCGAGCATGCCGGGGGCGACGAACGCCGCGTAGGTGACCGCCGTGTGCGCCACGTGCACGGTGCCGATCAGGTGGTTGAGTCCGATGCCGAGGCTGAGCAGGTAGAAGAAGGGCTCGAAGAAGCCCGACACCAAGAAGTACCAGCCCTTGCGGTAGATCAGCGCGTTGCGCTCGAGCATGTGGACGGCACGGCGCGACCCGAAGGCGCCGGCGGGAAAGACGCGGAGCGTGGCGGCGAGAGCCATCAGGCCTCGAGTCGCTTGCGGAAGTTCCGGATGCACAGGTACGTGCCGACCGCGGTGAGAGCCACCAGGACCCCCACGTGGTACCCGGTCGTCGCGATTGATCCTTGCCCGAGCGCGAGGGTGCGGCAGATCGCGACGCCGTGGTACAGCGGCACGAACTGGACCACCGTGCGCAACCAGGCGGGGAGCTGGCTGATCGGGTAGAAGCTCCCCGAGAAGAGGAACATCGGGATGATCGCAAAGCGGTAGAAGACGGGGAACGACTTCTCATTCTCCTGGGTGGCCGTGAACGCCGCGATCGGAGCGGCGTAGGCGAGCCCGGTGAGCACCCCGGCGAGCGGGAGCAGCAATGCCCAGGGGCTCAAGAGCGTCTGGAACGCCTCGAGCACGCACGTATAGATGACGCCCACCATGGCGACGTGGACCGCCACCCAGCTCAGCTTGCCGATGACGAGGTCCCGCGGCGTGATGGGCGTCGAGACTGCCGTCCAGTAGCTCCGCGTCCACTTGAACGACGCGAGGATCGGCCACATCGACTCGTTGGACGCGATCTGCATGCCCGTCATGGCGAGCAGCGCTGGCGCGACGAACTCGAGGTACGTCACGCCCGACACGCCGCCGGAGTGGTGGTTCACGAGCTTGCCGACGCCGAGCCCCATGGAAGCGAGGTACAGGACCGGGAACAAGAAGCTCGAGATGACCTGGCCCCGCCACGTGCGAGCCCAGAACGCCGCGTGGTACCAGAACGCGCGGCGCCACGGCGCCCACCCGAGGGTGGGCTGCTCGGCACGGGTCGTCGCGACCTGTGTTGCCTCCGCCGCTGCTCTCGCGTCGGTCGCCTCGGTCGTCATCTCAGTCCACCAGCGTGCGGCCGGTGAGCCGCAAGAACACGTCCTCGAGCGTCGATCGCCGAACGAGCGCGCTCTGCGGTGCGAGCCCGCGCGCGTGGACCGCGGCGAGCGCCTCGTCGCCGTCGCCCACGTAGAGCAGCAGTCGGTCGGGCAGCTCCTCCACCCGATCGGCGAGGTCCGCCACGGCGTCTGCGCGCGGGCTGTGGCCATTCATCCCGAAGCGCAGCTCAAGGACCTCTCGTGTCGAGTGCTGCTGGATCAGCGCCTGTGGGGCGCCTTCGGCGACGATCTTGCCGCGATCCATCACGACGAGGCGATCGCAGAGCTGCTCGGCCTCGTCCATGTAGTGCGTCGTGATGACCAGCGTGACGCCCTCCGACTTGAGGCGGTACAGCCGCTCCCACACAAGATGACGGGCCTGCGGGTCGAGCCCCGTCGTCGGCTCGTCGAGGATCAGCAGGTCGGGATCCGAGATAAGGGACCGAGCGATGGTCAGGCGGCGCTTCATCCCGCCGGAGAAGTTGTCGGCCTTCTCGTTCGCACGCTCGGACAGCTGCGTAAACTCCAAGAGCTCGGTTGCGCGCCGCTTGATCTCCGCACGCGGGAGGTCGAAGTACCGCCCGTACATGATCAGGTTGTCCATCGCGGACAGCTCGAGCTCCAAGGAGTCCTCCTGGGGCACGAGTCCGAGGCGCGCGCGGATCTGCGGCCCCTTGGTCTTGGGGTCCTGACCGAGCACCGTGAGCGTGCCCGCGGTCGGCGGCGAGATGCACGACACCATCTTCATCGTCGACGTCTTGCCGGCGCCGTTCGGCCCGAGGAAGCCGAAGCTCTCGCCGCGGTAGATCTCGAAGTCGATACCGTCGACGGCAGTGAAGTCGCCAAAGCGCTTGACGAGTCCACGGGCGGCAACCAGCGACACGCGGGAATCCGGGCTTACCACCTGCGCAACGCTACATCGTGGGTATGACGCCGATCCCGTCGCCACGACGCCCGGTCCGCAAGACTCGCGCCATCTCCCGACACGCCGAAGCCAGCACGTGACCGACCTGGTCCACCGACTCCCACAGAGCGACCTCGCCTTCCACGTCGAGCAGCACGGCATCGATTACATCGAGGAGTCAGAGCGCTGGGCGACCCCGCGCGCGATCGCGGGCCTCTGGGCCGGTGCCAGCGTCAATGTCGAGTACCTCGTCTACGGGGCCATCCTTGCGGGCTTCGGCTTCAGCTTCGTCCAGTGCGTGATCCTGATCGTCGTCGGCAACCTCTCCTGGGCGCTCGTCGGGCTCACCTCGCTCCAAGGCCCCCAGGCCGGTACGACCACGTTCGCGGTCAACCGCGCCCCGTTCGGGCCGAACGGCTCCAAGCTGATCGCGCTGCTCAACTGGCTGACCCAGATCGGCTTCGAAGTTGAAGGGCTGATCCTCATCGTCTTTGCGGGCCTCGTCCTCGCCAACAAGGCCGGCGTGCACTCCTCCACCGGGCTCAAGGTGGGCCTCATCCTCGCCGCGGGGGCGGTCCAGATCGTGCTGCCCTTCCTCGGCCACGCGACCATGACGAAGGTCCTGCGCTGGCTGATCGTGCCGTTCGTCGTCATCTACGTGGTCCTCGCCTGCTTCGCGGGAGCGCACGCGGACGTCTCGGCGGCCGCGGCAACGAACGTGAATTGGCAGCTGTGGACTGCGGGCCTCGCGTTCACCATCACGCTGTCAGGGCTCGGGTGGACCGAGAACGGCAACGACTACTCGAGGTACCTGCCGTCGAACGTGTCGGGTCGCTCCGTCGTCGGGTGGATGTTCCTCGGCACGGCCTTGCCAGAGATCGCGATCATGATCCTCGGGGCCTCGCTGTCCACGTTCGTCGGCGTGTTCTCACATGGCACGAGCCCATGGAACGGGGCGGATCCGTTCACGGCGTTCGTCGCCCAGCAGGCGCTGCCGGGGTGGTTCGTAACCGTCTTCATGTGCTTCGTCGTGGTGCAGCTCTTCGGCATCAACAGCCTCGACCTGTACTCCTCGGGCGTGACCCTCCAGGCGCTCGGACTTCGCCTGCGGCGGTACCACGCCGTGCTACTGGACAGCGCGATCTGCCTCGGCATCACCTTCTACGCCGTCTTCGACGCGCACTTCTCGACGCTCCTCAAG
>PLCI01000060.1:0-44905 GCA_003135595.1 Acidimicrobiaceae bacterium
GAACGTACGCCGGTAGCACGAGTCGTGCCAGCGATCGACCGTGTTGTGGGCACGTCGTCGCAGGGCCCACGACGTGAGGTCCAGCCGAAATGGCGCTGGTACGCCGAGCTCCAGTTCGTGGTGCGCCATGAGCCGCTATTCGGGCCGTTGCACGTCGCTGGGAGTCTCTGGACCGTGCATCTGCTCGAGCAGCTGCGCCAGATCTACAGAACTATCGGCGAGCAGACGAGGGAGGAACAGTTCATTCTCCTTCACGACGTGCGCAACGAAGAGCATGACGATCGAGTCAGCAAGCATCGCGGCATCCGCTCCAGTGGATGGCTGGCCCAGCTGCTCGACTGCGACGCGGAGCGCCTCGTGCTCTCGGATCATGGCTTCCACGGTCGGCGCAAGGTCGGCTTGGACCATTGCGGCTCGGTAGATCGTGCGCTCCTCCGCCGCTGCGTGTGGGAAGACCTCACCAGTGAAATACGCGATGAAGCTCCTCAACCCCACTTCGTGGGGACGATCCTCGCTGGCGGCGGCGCTCAGTGCTTCGGCGAGGCTCCGGGCGCATCCCACAAGCGTCTCGTGATGATGGAGCATCGCCTCGTAGGCGCGGAGTTCTCGGCTCGGCACTTCGGATGCCCGGACGTCGTCGGACTCCGGGGGAGAGGGAGTGGAGGTCATAGCGACTCATCCTGATGACCGACGCTGGGCACAACGACCACTGGACAGCGCGTTCGGCTCACCACGTGCTGGCTCACCGAGCCCAGTAGCAGCCCGACCACCTCGCGGTGACCACGAGATCCCACCACCAGCAAGTCGCCATCGACGACTGCGCGCTGCAGTTCAATCGCGGGGATCCTTTCTACGACCGACACGGTGACCCCCGCCCCGCGCGGAGACTCCTCATCGCCAGCCGGGGCGGTTGCAGCAGATGTCGTAGGTCGCGCCATCGACCATCAGCAGCTCGCGGGCACCAAAGCTGTCCGTCGTCATGGCCCGAGCACGTCGCCTGCAGGCGCGTCTGTGCGTCGTGTCGATGGGATGACATCAATCGTCCAGGCGTCTCATCAGAAGTCCGCCGAACACAGGTTGTGCACGTCCACCTTGCTTACGAGGCATCGCACTTCGAGACTGCTCCTGTACCAGCGGGCCGTCATCTTCCAGACCTGGCGGCCGATGTTCTTGCAGCCTTGCCGCTGGACGGCACGTCCAGCTGTGCGGTCATCGCTGATTCGATGCCCGACTCCAGACTCCTAAGCAGCTCGTCGGCTGCATTCAGGTCGCTCACGCGAAAGTGGGTGAGCGCTGCGTCGTCGGCAAGGGCTATGGCGTCGATCAGCTGATTGGCGACCTGTCGCCCTTGCCGGGTGAGTTTGACAAGCACGGCGCGCCCGTCGCTCGGATGCGGGCGCTTGGACACGAGTCCCTGCTGCTCGAGGCTGGCCGCGAGGAAGGTGATGCCTCCTGAGGTCACGAGGATGTCGCGGTTGAGCTCAGTGAGGGTGAGGGCACGCGGGTCGTTGCGTGCGAGGGAGGTCAGCACCCCGAGGCCCGAGAGCGAGACGCCGAATGGTTCGCAGATGGCGCCGTAGTAACGCTCCACAAGATCGCTCAGATGGAGGAGTCGGGCGGCGATCGCCTTGGTCCTGGGGTCGACGTCAGGACGAACGCGCTTGAAGTCCTCAACCAGTCGATCGACTCGGTCGTCTTCCATGCAGATACCTTAGCACTTGACTATGCTGACCGAGTGGCTACCATGACCCCTGCACTCTTGCGATGAGAATGCCCTCTATCAAGGAGCTGGCATGAGAAGGTTCTCGGTCCGTCCCACGCTGACGCTGAAGGGGCGCAAGTTCAAGGGTCTGAGCGGGTGGTCCGGCAAACCCTTACATCCTCCGCTCACCGACTTCCCCATCGCTGCCTACGCGCTCGCCGCTGTCTTTGACGTCATCTCGGCGGTTGGTGGCAAAGACCACAACTGGGCTCGTGAGTTGTGGCATGCCGGCACCTACGTCTTCATCGGGGGAGTGGCCGTGTCGCTGTTCGCGGCCCTCACGGGGCTGTGGGACGCGTGGACGTCGTCAGAGGCAGGAACGCAGGCTCGTCGGACGATCAACACCCACGCGACGATCATGGTCACGGTGACTGTGCTCGCGTTGGCGGACCTCGCCTGGCGGTTGAACGACTACCACGCCAACGTGGTCACGCCGATCGGGATCGTCGCCTTGTCTGTTGTGATCGCCCTGTTGGTGTCACTGGGTGCCACATTCGGCGGAAGTCTGGTGTACGAGTACGGCTTCAACGTCGAGACCGCCCGCGATGACCCCGTGTGGCACAAGTCCGAGACCGACGTGTTCCCGGGCGACAAGAACAAGGAGTCGCCGTGATCAGATCGCATCGGCTGCAGGGGTCTCGGCCGTGACTCGACAACCTGGCCCGCGCGGATCTCATCTGATGGCACTCGCTCCAACCTCGCATCTTCCGGCGCCGCCTTTGCCGGAGGCCGCGACCTGGGTCGCGCCACCGGCGTCTTCATCCGCCAAGGCAGTGTGCGTAGAGATCTGATGCTTGATGAAGAAGACGTTGATCTTCACGATCGGTCATTCCACACGGCCAATCGACGAATTCGTAGAGCTACTAGACATCTACGGGGTAGCGGAAGTCGTCGACGTGAGAACCATACCTATGTCCGGTCACAATCCACAGTTCAACCAGGATGACCTGCGGCAATCGCTCAAGACGAAGCACATTCGTTACACGCATCTCAAGGAACTTGGAGGTCTGCGGCACTCCAAGAAGGATTCAACAAATTTGGGTTGGCGCAACACATCCTTCAGAGGGTTCGCAGACTATATGGCGACCCCGCAGTTCGCAGATGGTCTGGAAGCACTCATGACAATATCTGCCAAGAGACCGACCGCAATTATGTGTGCGGAGGCCGTGCCGTGGCGATGCCATCGTTCGCTCATCGCTGACGCTCTTCTCAAGAAGGGGTGGTTGGTGCGAGACATCATGAGTCGCACGTCTGCCACAACCCATCGTTTGACGTCATTCGCGAAAGTAAGGAAGGGACAGCTCGTCTATCCCGCACCGGAAGGATGAACCCTAACTTCGTACCGCTCTTGGTCCGCCGAAGGGTCCGGCACATGCCCACTCGAAGGCGCTAACGAATATGGGCGCGGGCACATCGACTGCGGGTGGCGCCTTCGGCGGGCCCGGAATGGCGCCGAAGTGGGCGCGAAGCGCAAAGGAAGGGGTTGGTACTGCGTACTCCACCTCCAGCCGTATCTGGTTCACGGTGTGGAACGGCATCTTGACGGAGGCCTACTACCCGAGCGTTGACCATCCTCAGATTCGAGATCTGGAGTATCTCATCACCGACGGTAAGAGCTACCTGCACGAGGAGAAGCGAGATTTCACGACGACGACAGAGCGGCTTGCATCACATGCCCTGGGCTACCGAGTAACCAATACCGCACCGGACGACCGCTACGTGATCACCAAGGATGTCATCACCGATCCGCATCTCCCGTGCATCCTCCAACACACCACGTTAGAGGGCCGCCAAGCAGATCTCGCGGATCTCAAGCTCTACGTCCTGTGTGCGCCCCATCTTGAGGTTGGCGGGTGGCACAACAATGCCGAGGTCGTCGACGTCGCTGGGCGTAAGATTCTAACCGCCAACAAGGGCAACAGGTGGCTGGCCCTTGGCGCTGACGTCCCGTTCACCCACCTTTCCTGCGGCTATGTGGGAACGAGCGACGGATGGACTGACCTGACCGACAACTACGTGATGGACTGGGAGTTTGAACACGCCCGCGACGGCAACATCGCGCTGATGGGGGAAGTCGACCTCTCGACTGGGCCCCAGTTCACGCTCGGCCTCGCCTTCGGCGGAAGTCTCCACAATGCCGTCAATCATCTCTTCCAGTCACTCGCAAGCCCATTCGGCGAGCACAAGGACCGTTTCCTCCAGCAGTGGGAGAGAGCGAGCCGAAGACTGCTCCCCTTGGAGGATGCTTCCGATGACGGCGGGGAACTCGTTCACGGCAGCTTCAGCGTCCTCCTGGCGCACGAGGACAAGAACTACCCCGGGGCCATCATCGCGTCCCTCTCGATCCCGTGGGGAGAAGCGAAGGGAGACGACGACCAGGGCGGGTATCACCTTGTCTGGACCCGAGACATGGTCCATAGCGCCACAGGGCTGTTGGCCGCAGGAGACCTGGATACGCCACTTCGAGCTGGCATCTACCTCGCCGTCAACCAGCAGGCGGACGGCGGGTTCCCCCAGAACTCCTGGATCGACGGGGCCCCGTATTGGAGCGGCATCCAATTGGACGAAGTCGCATTGCCGATACTCCTCGCGTGGCGCCTCAACAAGGCGGGCGCGCTCGGTAGCTTCGATCCATATCCGACCGTGCTTAAGGCAGCTGCGTATTTGGTCCGCCAAGGCCCGGTAACTGGCCAGGAGCGTTGGGAAGAGACGTCGGGCTACTCGCCATCGACGCTCGCCGTGTGCATTGCGGCGCTAGTGGGTGCTGCCTGCTTCGCCCGAGAGCGCCGTGACGATGACGTCGCGGCGTTTCTCGAAGATCAAGCTGATTTTCTCGAGAGCCACGTCGAGGACTGGACGGTGACGACGCAAGGAACACTCCATCCTGACGTTGCGCGGCACTACATCAGGATCAACCCAGCAGACGTCGACGATCCCAATCCCGACATCGATCCCAATCACGCGGTCCTCATGATCGCCAACCGTCCGCCAGGCAACCCTGCATCGTTTCCAGCGAATCAGATCGTCGATGCCGGTTTCTTGGAACTCGTCCGCTACGGAATCCGAGGTGCCGACGATTCCCTCGTAGTCGATTCCCTCGAGGTCGTGGATCGGGTGCTCAAGGTCGACACGCCGTTCGGCCCGTGCTGGCGACGGTACAACCACGACGGCTATGGGCAGCGTGCAGATGGAGGTCCGTATGAAGGTTGGGGCAGGGGTCGAGCGTGGCCGCTGCTGACCGGAGAGCGCGGACACTTCGAGCTCGCGGCTGGTCGCGATCCGACCCCATACATACGAACGATGGAGCGTCTCGCGTCCAGCACGGGGCTCCTCCCTGAGCAGGTCTGGGACGAGGCCGACAGCCCTGAGATCTTCATGCGACTCGGCGGCCCGACCGGATCTGCGATGCCGCTTATGTGGGCCCACGCCGAGTACGTAAAGCTGCTTCGTTCGAAGTCTGACGATGCTGTTTTCGATCTACTTCCCGAAGTCGCCGCTCGGTATCTCGGAGCGCGGCCTGCCAATAGGTCCATCGAGGTGTGGGCGCCGTGTCGACACGTCTCGAGGATTGAGCGGGGCCAGGTTCTGCGGGTGCAGGCGCCCGATGCCTTTCAACTGCATTGGACGAGCGACGAGTGGCAGACCGTCAACGAGGCGCCTTCCAGATCGATTCTTGGGATCTGGTTTGCTGACGTGACTGCTCCCCTGGACCAGAAGGGCCCACTGCGGTTCCGCTTTGCGACGGACGAACACGCAGATGGCCGGGAGTACACCGTGGCGATGCGGCCTGACGAATGAGCACCCGAACGAGCAGGACAACGAGGAGTAACGATGGCTGAGAACGAGACCGTGTATCCGTCCGCGACGGCCGAGATAGGACGGCGCCGCAAGGAGCTCGCCCCGGAGATCAACGACGCCTTCGAGAACTTCAGCCGGGCCGTCTTCAGCCCAGGAGCACTTTCGGAGAAGTCCAAGCAGCTGATCGCTGTCGCAGTTGCGCACGTGACGCAGTGCCCNNTGGGTGGCCGCAGAGATGCGAGCCGGTGGTGCGTATGCCCACTCGACGATCGCATTGCACACGCTCGCCAATGGCCATCAGGAGGGCGGCCACTAGGAGCCGCCAGATTTCCGAGGACGCTCCTCGGCCAGTGTCCATCTGCTATTGGACCCTCTCCACCCCGCTGCCGACACGCCACCAGGGCATTCCGAGCGTCTCACGAACATCGTGAACCAGCACTCTTCGACTGGCGCGCGACCGGGGTGGACCATCTATGCACCATCCCCTGTCGTTTCAAAGCGTTCCCAGGTGTACCACGCACCCCGTCTGAGCAGTCCGAGATTGCACACGACGAGTCACTTCGAGAGGTAAGGCATTGAGAGCACTGCTTGACTCACGCCACTTGACGAGCCTATTTTGCTCGCTCTCAAGATCCAGATTCTTGGGTTGTCTTCCAAGACACCACAAGATGAACGTTCCAAACCTTCCAAGCTTGTAGCTACGTCCGTGCGCGGGCAAGCCCAACTGGCCACTGGCCGCGAGCGTCACACGCCGCAGATATCCGAAGTGCCAGCAAGGAGCATTTTGGCTGCCCAGTCGATCGCGCTCACAGCACCGTTCGAGCCAGCGCTATTTCGGCTTCCTCAATGAGCTCGGCAATGATCTCTGCCGCAGATTGACGCGATCGCACCGCTGCGACCGATTGGCCAGCATAAAGCGCCCGAGATTCAGGTGGTCCAACGCAACTGCTAGTGGGCCACTCGGGGCTCCAAGACTGGTCCTCACCGAGCAGCACGCCGGCTGCGATGGCGGACCTCAGGACCCGATGTGGCGCATCGGGCCAACCGTCTCCAAACGCGGTCGTGATGACGGTGTCGTCGGAATTTGACTCGATGAGTCGGTCCACATACGTCGGATGAGCGATCGATTCAGTCGCGGCGACGAATCGTGTTCCGATCCGTACCGCGTCGGCGCCCGCCACCAACGCCGCCGCGATTGCGCGGCCTGTGCCGATCCCTCCGGCCGCCACGATGGGCACGTCGACGACGGCACGAACCTCATCGATCAATGGCAGCAGTCCGGTCGTGCCTCGTACGTGGCCTCCTGCCTCCAATCCCTGGGCGACGATGAGGTCGCAGCCAACGTCAGATGCGACTCGTGCCTCCTCGACGGAACCGACTTGCCAGCCGACTAGAGCGCCACCCGCGTGCGAGATCTCCACCAGCTCAACATCCGGGACTCCCCAAAAGAACTCGACGAGCGGGCTTCGAGCAGAGGCCTGCTCCAACGCATCGCGATCCAAGAACGGCACGAGGAAGTTGACGCCAATAATCGCGTCCCTCGGAACGGCATCGAGCTGCACTGACAGTGCCTTGACGCCAATCGTTCCTGTCAGCATGCCGAGCCCGCCAGCCCGGCTCACGGCGATGGCCAGATCGGGCGAGCTGAAGCCCCCCATGCCCGCCTGCTGTATGGGGTACTGGCAACCGAACAGCAGGGTGAAGCCGGTGCTGAACTGCACTTGCCGATTGTCCCATGAGCCCAGTGCAGGCTGCCACCGCATCGCTGCGGCGATCTCGGGCGCGTCAACTGCCGGACAATTGGAGACGCACCTCGAGTGCCAGGAAACGCTGCCAACGTGATTCTGCCGGATGCAGCCGAGCGAGGCCAGAGGCGTGATCCTCGAGTTCCTCGGCAATCACGTCTCGCTCCGGTCTGACCGTCATCCGGCATTGCCCGAACGCGCCCGTGGGAATCACTTGGGAATCAAACCGCACGGTGCCTCTAGACCTGACGCGACAGTAGCGCCCAGCCCTCCTCAACCAGTGACGCGCCGTTGGGATCGTCGTGCCCATTCGTGCCCAATGCAGGTCACATCACAACGAACTTGCTGGACTCCACCAGACGCAATGGATCTGCTGATCTGGGATAACTCGGGATCTCGCATTTGACAGGGGAGAGCCGTTCGAGTTGCCAAGGTGAGGGTCGCGGGTTCGAGTCCCGTCGTCCGCTCCAGGTGTAGTGAGCCTGCGCAAGGAGGACAGGTACCCTGGCGGTGCCAGAGGTGTAACAGGGGCGCCGCCCTGGGGGCCGTTTGAAGGATCGTCACGACACCGGGCACCGGGACGCTCAGCTCCCGAGCCTTTCACCTTCCATGCCCGAGGGTCGGGGTCCCTGGGCGGTGCCCAGAGGCGTGCCAAGGCGAGTCCGCTGGCCGTCTGGAGGATCGTCACGGCCCCGGTCACACCCATACCGCATTTAGCGATGTCACGCGCTGTCGGGATGATGACAACCAAGTCATTAACACCCGCGATGGGCGGTTCTCCTTCCGGTTCATCGTGCGAAGGTGAGGGCCACTCACCCAGTTGAGTAGGTGGCGTATACCACCGCCGAGACTGCCTTGGGAATCGAACTGGTGTCGTAGTCTCCGCTGCCGTAGTTGATACTCCCCGGCCTATCCACGGACACCGCTCCCACCGTGATCGAAATCGGCTTCCCCAACTGCACATTCTTGCCCAACGCGGCTTGGGCTCGCAGTCGAGCGTTTGCAGCCGCCTCTTTCGTGAGGGCGGGTCGCAGTTTCCCCAATCCATTGAATGTGTACTGCGGTTGATTGGCGATGAACGGGATGTTTTCGGCGAGCAGGAGATTACTGACGCCTAGGACGCGCTGCATGGCGGTCAGGCGAGAGGACTGCACGTTGGCCGTTTCGCTCATAGTAAAATTGGTCCCACCGTTGTTGGGCTGCACGTTTATCGTGGTGAATGAGATCTCGTCCTTGAAAGTTCCGGCGGCCAACAGCGCGCGACGAATCTCGGCCGTCCACCCGTTCATCTGCGCCAGTGCCGCCGACGTTGTCGACTGCGTACTAGATACATTTGCCGACCATTGGAATTCGTTGGACGTCACTGCCTGTTCAGCAGAACCGGTAACCGAGATCTGATGAAGGGGTGGCTGTTGATTTCGGTTTCGGATCCCCGATGCCACTGAGAGCGATCCGATGATGAACGCCGCCGAAAGGATGATCATTCCAATCAACTGCTCATGTGACCGAATCGAGCCTCTCTTCCGGGACGCTGGTTCTTGGCCTTCACCCTCGATGCGGATGTCGGCCCCCTTCTCGGTACTCACGGGTTGATGCTATTCCCACGCGTACCCAGTCCACTGACCAGTTCGCCGTGATCTGCCGGGTGCGTGAGATATCGTGCTCGGGGTCGACGAGATCACCGTGCGCCGGGACCTGCGAGGTGCGACAAATGTCGCTCCTTCGAAGGTCGAGGGGCGCGACGGGCGCAGTTACCCCGCGACGCGGCCCAAGGCCACGCCCTCGATCGTGGTCGGCTCGTCGCGCGACGAGGCACGGGCGCTGAAGGCACTCGACACGTTGGGCGACGAGGCGCCTGGACGCTTACTCCAGCTCGGCAGGGCGGAGACCAAGGCACGTGAGGCATCGCTCGCTCGGTACCGCGCGCGCGGGTCCCCAACAGAGAAGAACGGTTAACGCCGCAGCCTCAGATGTTGTTCGGATTAGATCTGCCGCAATAGGTTCGTGTCGCACGAGAGACTGGGACATCGGAGATTCTTGATTCGAACTTCTGTCTCATCGACGGGGAGTACCACTCAACCGCCCCGTATTCGCGATGGCCGTAGCACGTCCGTCGCATGAAAGCTACAACCACGACGTGACCTATCTGGCAGGGGTTCCCGCACACGATCACATGGCACCCTAGGGAGTTGCAACCATTCGCTCCCGGCTCACTGTGCCACAGACGGCCATGTCCGATCGCCGTTGGACCGCCCCAGCTCTGCCACACGATTGAGACGGCGGCATTGAATCCTCCGTTCGGAGTCTCAAGGGCGTCGATCGAGACGATCGCTTGCGGTTCCTCGCGGCCCTCCCCCCAATTGAAGATGCCCGCTTGTTTCGGAAGAGGCCAGCCAAGCGTCACTTCCGGACCCGCGATTGGTGGAGCATCAGTTGGCGTTGCGACATGTGAGGAGGCTTGGGGTGACGACCCGCAAGCGGCGAGGGGGAGGCCAGCCAGACACACAGCGAGCAAACACGACGTCAGCCGAACCTTCGATCGCACATCACGAATCATTCACGCTTGGGGACAGGTAGACAAGAACCGAGTCGCGGGACCGCATGCGAGCTTTATTGGAGCCGTGACGATCCTCCAGACGGCTTCCAGGGAGGTGGCCCTGTTACGCCTGTGGGCACCACAGAGGGACCTGTCCTCGTTGCGCAGGTGCAGTGAGCCCGGGATAGGTGACAGGGGCCGCAGAACGTCCGCTGCTGCGCGGTTCTTTCAGCGGTAGGGCGTCAGATCGGCCTTCGGGTAGCGCGTTCGGGTGTCGGCCAAGGTCTGCTCGTCCCAGTACGAATCGCCCGGGGCAGGAAAGCCGAACACCGACCGCTCCCGGGGAGACGCCCGCTCGACGATCTCGAACCAGTCTGGACCCGTCGCGTGCTGGGCCCAGGCGACTCTGCCGGTCCAGCGCGGTGCCCACACGTCGTAGTCGGCGAGGAGCGCAAAGCGGCTTGATCGTTCGGCGGTCATGCGCGACCCACGGTGAAGTACGTCGCTCCGAAGAGTGAACAGGGTTCCTGCGGGACCTGTCATCGAGACCTCTTCCTCGGCGAACATCCCCGCGGGGAGGTAGTTCGTGATGTCGTGATGCCCAGGGACCGGCCAATACGGGACGCTCTCGCCGACAGACAGCGGAACGACCTTGGTCGGGCCATCCTCGTCGCCCACGTCTGACAAGAGGATCCAGCTCAGCATCTGCGTCGCCGGCTCGGAGCGCTTGGGCACGACGAGGCTGTGGTTGACGAAATCGCGGTGGTGGCGCTGGTCGTAGTCGACGGCCCCGGCGTACTTGGCCCACAGCTCCGCCTCATAGAGCCGCAGATCGGCGGAGCCAAGGAAGCGCTCCGCCAGGTCGAGCAGGTCGGGGTGGAAGGCCAGTCGGTTCAGGTTCCACGATCGCCACGGTGCCCTGACGATGCCGGCGAACTGGTCGGTTGCCAGCCAGGCATGAGCCGCCGGGTCGGCGAAGTACTCCTCGGGCCGCGGGTAGTGCAGCCACAAAGCTTCCTGCGCCGCCTCCAACTCATCAGCGTCGAGGAAGCCCTCGAACACCAGGTAGCCCTGCTCCTGCAGATCCGTCACACCACGATCGGGCACTCTCATCGCCGCCCGAAACTAGACCGCCTCGTAGTCCGACGCCTCAAATTCGCGGTGGAGATCGGCAACCTGCGCGCGCAGCTCGCCGCACAGCAAGAGGCTGAAGCCGATCGAGGGTTCTAAGTGGAGGTGTTGCCGCGAGGACGGCGGCAACCCGGGTGGACGGCGTGAGACTCGGACCGGATTGTTGTCAGAATTCGCTGGCTCGGCAGCTCACTCCTCTCGCCGGAAGTGTCGTCTTGCTGTCATCCTGACTGTCTGCGGCCCCGTGCCCCCGATTGACGCCGAGCCGCTTCTTCTTTAGTTTCGTTATTCCTCGCCCCGAGGTCTTGGACCTTCGGACGATGACGCACTCTTAGAGGAGAGTCCCGATGGCCAGGCGACGAGGCTTCCTTGCTGAGACTTGAGGAGGTCACTGGGCGACGTGGCCCGTTGAGCCGTCGCTCTCTCGATCTTCGTGCGTTCGATGCCACCGGACCCGCAGTGCGCTGGAGAGTCCTACTGGGACTAGATCGCGCATAGGCCCGTCAAATGAACGATCTACAGCTCGTGCGTCGGGTATTGGCTGAACTGAAGGCTGAGGGATTCGAGCCGCTCCTCTTCGGGGGTTGGGGCGAAGAGGTATTGGGCCTCGCCACCCGGCGGATCCACGAGGATGTCGACGTGGTCCTAGTCGACCCATCGATTCCGGTTCTTGACGTCTTCGTCGCGGCTCGTGACGAGATTGTTGACGGTCATCTCTCGCACAAGCGCGTCTACCTCTACGACGGCGTCAAGATCGAATTATTCATTGCCCAGAGGTCCGGCGATTCCCTGGAGACGATCTTCTGGGACCGGCTTTGCTGGGCTTGGCCAGACGACATGCGGTCGGTAATCGTCGATGGGCTGCCATTGGCACCGGAGGCGGCATTCCGGAGCTTCCGGGATGGCTTTGCCGACTTCATGGCAGCTCGGGATGCAGCGGTGGGTACCGACCGGCTAGAGCCAGGGTGAGGGGGGGCGTTGCTGCGGCCCATATCACCTATCCCAGATGCAGTTAGCCCCAAACGCTGGACCGTGTCATGAGAGGCGGGCCGCTTGGTGGGGCGAGTGTAGGAATTCGAACTCGTCTGGCGTGAGGTAGCCGAGCGAGCGGAGCCCCAACCCGAACAGCGCCGAGCGCCCCCGCGGCGTTTGGAGGATCGTCACAGCGTCGGGCACTGGGGTACCCGTCCCCTCAGTCTCCCGACCCTCACCTTCCACGCTCGAGGGTCGCGGCCTTTGGGCGGTGCCGAAAAGCGTGACAGGGGCGGGGATGTGGAAGCCGTCTGGAGGGTCGTCACGTCGCAACTCGGCTACACCGGCACACCATCGGGTACTAGCCCGATTGCGTTACATACTGCTGGTCGATTGCGCTGACCCATGCTCCAAACTGGGGTGCGCCCGGGCCTGCAGGATCACCTGAGAGCTGCCAGGTCGGGAGCAGGTACGCGGTTCCAGTGACTGACGTGAACGTCCGGTACCACATTGACGCCGACTTGATCGTCACGTCACACGGTGGCGTCCCCGAGACCCCGCAGGTGGTTGGCGCTCCCTCTTGAGGGACGAAGTACGTCCCACTCGACGCGATGCCGACCGCGTGCACCGGAGCGATCGTCGGATACTTGCCGATCGGGGAGGTAACCGCCAAGACGCCATTCGACAGATCAAGGGAACCGTCGGGCGCGAACTGGAAGTCGTACAAGATGTTCGTCCCGTCACCGTTGACGACAACTGGCACAAAGACCCCGGTGTCACCGTTGAAGGCCGACGACACCACCGGGGTGCCGAGAGCAGTCCTGATACCGATCTTCCCGAGCAAGGCCAATGCTTCTGCGGACGCATGACGATCGATGGTGCGCGACGATCGTGACTGCGGCGAGGAAGGTAACCCCGCACCACCCCGGCTGTCGCTCTGGTACGTCCAGTTCAGGATCCCATCGACCGGATACACGTCGACGTACGCACCCTGGATGGACCCGACGAGCACGCCGCCTAGCTCACGTCCGTTCGGGGTGAGGCGCAGATCGTGGATCCCGAATGCCAGCGCCAGCATTCGAGCCGAGGCGTCCATGTTGTCGGGCCAGGCGAATCGGTAGACCGACTCCGACCCAGCGGATGAGGACAGGCTCGGTCCGGGGATCAGGTCGTACGAGATGGCGACCACGGCCATCGGTATCCCGGAAGCTCCAACCTGCTGGCGACCAGACGAGAGCGCCTGACCCCGCTGCAGTTGCAATACCCGCTCCGAGTGGTGCCCACCCAAAGAGAGCGTCGCTGGAGCCGACGTTGTGAGATCGACGCTGACAAGTGCCGCGGTTAGGGCACCGGCAAGCGTCACTGCCCCGATGGCGGCAGCTCGCAGCCTTGGCCTGGTCGTGGTAGGTGCGCTTGACTTGGTCCGCATCGCTCGGTGAGCCAACTGCTCGAGCTCGACGTCGCTGAGGACACGCCCGCCGCGCAGGGGCTGGACGGCGCCCACTTTGGCGATGAGGCCTTGCCCGTTGCCCTCTTCCTTCATGATCACCACGGCTCCCGTCTCACTCCTTGTGGTTTGCGATCGGACTGGAACTTTCCGTCTGTTCACCCAGGAGCTTGAGTAGGTGTGCCTTCGCCTTGCTCAACCGAACCGACGCCGCATTCATCGATATTCCCAACGCCACGGCGAGCTCCCGGGGTGAGAGGCCCTCCCAGGCCGTCAGCGTCAGCGCCTCACGTTCCCGCTCCGGCAGCCGGGACAGGGCTCGTCGAATCGACAGGTCGGCGAGCGCGACGTCTTCGGCGGAAGGTGAGCTCGCGCGCGGGTGCATGCGGCTCGCGATCCGGTACCGGCGCTGCGAGCGGGAGTGGGCATTCATGAGCCGATGGCGCGCCACCCCGATGAGCCACGGTGCCTCGGCACCGATGGGGACGTCGTCAAGGCATCTCCACGCGGTCGCGAGCACGTCGGCGAGCAGGTCCTCAGCGTCGACAGCGTCCGAGGAGAAGTGTCGATTCTGGATGTATTTGAGGACGGTGTTGCCGTGGTCGTGAACGATCTTGAGAAACCTCAGCTCTTGGGCGTCCGCCTCCTCAGTCATGACGCCCCCTGGTCCCGGAGTACAGCATCTCGCTGATCAGTTCATCTGGACGCCTGAATTTTCCGCGATCCTCTTCAGTCGTTCCCTGGGCGAGAACCGCAGTGCCATTGCTTCGCCGAGGGAGATTGAAGTGCAAACTTCGAAATGTCGGACTCTCTGGCCAACTGAAGCACTTGCAACGCGATCGGAAACTGTGAGGCAACGATGTTGACCACCGAAAGGCTCGCCCCTCAGGCGAGATTCATCCAGCGCTCAGCCAACGGTCGATTGCCTCGTCGCCATCCGGCGGGTCGACGCCGGGTTCGCGGAAATTTGACGGAGATGGGATCAATCCGGAGACCACTAGTTGCCATCGCCTTCGCGATGCTGGGCACCTTGATTCTCCCGGGCGTCGCAAGTGCGAGCGCTGCAGGTCACGGTCCGCGAGCGACGCCCTTGGGTGATCAAGTCGCACCATGGAACTACGGTCCCTGCTTGGAGGGCGACTCGGTGATCGGCGCAGCCTGCAACCTGAGCCCCGCACTAGAGGTGAAGTACCCCAATGCCTTTGGAGGACTCACGATTTCTCATCACGACTCCATGATCGATGTGTACATGACCTCGATGCCGAGTGGCATCCAGGACTTCGTCGATTCGATTGCCCCGGCAGACGCCGTTACCTACTTACCGTGTTCCAACACGATCTCAGCGATCTGGAACGTTCAGCTGAAGATCGAGGCCGATGAGGCGCAGCTGGCCGTATCGGGCATCGATCTAGTTGGGTTCGGAACGAACGTCGTCGACAACACCGTCGATGTGCAAGTCAACCATCTCACTGCGGCACAGAAAGCACAGTTGGATCAGCAATACGGCGCAGGAATGATCACGGTACAAGAGGGATCACCGGGCCTCCCTCTCGGTGGTGTTCTATCGATAGCGCGCAGCCGAGTAGCGGGGATAACGCTCGGATCCGGAGAGTCGATCGGAATCGGCCTCGGACTGGTCGCACTCTTGCTGGGCGGATGCGCACTACTCCAAAGGCGCCGCCGCCATCGAGCACATTCATAACCCGAGAGGTCGTTCGGGCTAAAGGTCTGCGAAAGCCTCGTGGGGAACTGACCCGTAACATCTGAACGCGGAGGCGGGAGTCGAGCTGGCGATGGACCGAGAAACCACCCGAGCAAATGGCCAACGTGGTGTGGGCGCACTTCTCGTTGCCGCCTCCCTTCTCGGCAGTTATGGCGCCACGACAGCGCTCGGTGTGCAAGCACGGTCATCGCCATCGATTGGTGTTCTCGCAGTCTCGCCCGATTCGGCACAGACAAGAGCTGTTGTCTACGCCTGGAGCGGGAGTCGAGTTACCACAGTGCACGCTCCATCTGGCGCCGGATTCAGTTCGAACGCGACGTCTGCCCTGGCCCCCGATGGTCGTCGCCTGACGGTCGCATCGGTGAGGGGCACAATGACCACGGTCCTGGAGCTGTCCGGCAGGATTCTCGGACGCTTCAGCGCGAACTACGGGATCCTATGGGCGGACGACTCCGTTCATCTGTGTGCCCTCAATCTGCCCGCACATCTCCGACCTACGGCTTCATCGCGAGCGACGCTGATTCTTGAGGATCCCGGTCATGGGCGACGCGTCGTCGCGTCGGTGCCAGGTACTGGCGATCACGAAGACAACGAACTCATTGCCTGCAGCACCGCACGACACGTCGCGATCATCGAAACGATCTTCATGGGCTCTGGTCGGGCGGTGACGTACGTGAACCTACAGAGTGGCAAGCAATGGCCCGCGCCTTGGTACAACTACATGATGGGGAGCATCGAGGTCTCCGGCAACGGAAGGTACGCGGTCACCGTCGCTGGTGACGTTATCGACACTTCGACCGGCAAAGTGGTCGCCCATACTCCGATGCAGCCAGCGGCCATCTCGTGGCTCGGCCACGAGGTCGTGCTCATCGCGCCGCCCTGGTACGAGCCCGAGGTCTACAACTGGCAGACGCACCGCGTCGTGTGGCGAGTGGTGCCCCCGGCGCATGGCTGCCCGTGCGCGTCACCTTGGGTCTTCACGTCCGCCCGCATGGGTTCGGACGAGGTCGCGGTCAACGTCCAAAGCACACGCCAGAAGGCCTCCCGAACCGGGGAGCTGTGGCTCGTCTCCACGCGGGGCGCTCGCGAGATCGCGAGGGACACCGCCCCCACCCAGCCCTAGTTGGCACCGAGCCCGTCACGATCGTTCGCAAGCCGCCCGGGACAGGCCGCGCGGCGCAGACCCAGAAGATGCTGCCCGCCAACCAGGCGAAACAGCCGCCCAATGGCACGCGTCGACAGCAGGTGTGATACGTCTGATGCGATGCCAGATCGTTCCGCGGTGCGAGTCGGCGGCCTCGAGCTCATCGCTCTCAACGACGGGTTGTGCAAGCTGCCTCAGGACTTCTACGTCGGGCTGGACTTCGCCGCGCACCAGGAGATGCTGGCGGACGATGGGCGCGTGCACATCCCGATCGGGTGCTTCTTGCTGCGAACCGGCGGCACCACGGTCCTCGTCGACGCCGGTCTCGGAGACGTCGACGTCGGCTGGGCGCGCGGCGGGGATCTCCCGGCTGCGCTGCGGGCAGTGGGATCGAAGCCCGAAGACGTCGACATCGTCGTGTGCAGCCACCTCCACATCGACCACATCGGCTGGCTCGTCTCCGACGGCCGGCCCTTCTTCTCGAACGCGACCGTGCGCTATGGCCGAGCCGACTGGGCGCAGTTCGTCGACGCGCCCGGCGGGGAGAGCCGCACGAAGGAGATCATGGAGACGCTGTCGTCCGCAGGGCGGCTCGAGCCGCTCGACGGCGACGACATCTCGATCGCGCCAGGTCTGACGGCGCGCCACACCCCCGGGCACACGCTTGGCCACTACGGGCTCGTTGTCTCGTCGGGCACCGATCGAGCGCTCATCCTCGGGGATGCCGTCGAGTGCCCTCTGCAGCTGGAGGAGCCGGACTTCTACGCCATGTCAGACGTCGACCCCGACCTCGCCGCGAGAACACGCGAGGCACTGTGGCGTGAGCTCGAGGGCTCCGGGGCGCTCGTGACGGCTGCGCACTTCCCGGGGCTGCAGTTCGGCCGGGTCCTCGGCGGCAAGGGCCGGCGCTACTTCTCGGCAAGCGTCGCCCCGTGGCAAACGCAGCCGCAGGGTCCCGCCACTTCTGGGGGCGATGCATCTTCCGAACCTGCCCCAGCGATCGAGTAGGCATGCGGCCCCAGGGCGGGCCCCATTGGCCGGAGCCTGAACTTCATTAGCAAGTCTTGGGCCGCGTGCTGTTGATTCTGGGTGTCGATTTCATCATTCTCATGACGTTGACGAACTCAGATCGGCAACGAATCGCGCAATGCTCGCAGCGCTGACTCCGCTTGCCAGCCGGCAAACGCGGGACACATGCGCACATCGGTCAAGTCGGCGATCGCGAGTCGCCCCGGCTAGCCCGAATTTGCACCCGGACCAGCTGTGACTCGAAGGGAGACGTGCTCCGCGACGTTGCTAGCGTGCGAACCACGGCAGAGTCGGTCGATATCGGGGGTTTACGTGCCACACACGATTGTGCATCGGGTTCGCGGTTTGCGGAGGCTGTGCGCCCTTGCCCTTTCGACGGGG
This sequence comes from Acidimicrobiaceae bacterium, assembly GCA_003135595.1. Classification (GTDB taxonomy): domain Bacteria; phylum Actinomycetota; class Acidimicrobiia; order Acidimicrobiales; family RAAP-2; genus Palsa-459. The sequence continues at coordinate 17,669 of PLCI01000060.1, forward strand.
CTCGCGGTCGCGGGGCTGACCACCGCGGGCGCTCCGTTCAGCCCAAGCGCGGGCGCGGCGGTCACAATCCGAGCATTCGGATCGGTGGAGGCGGCGTACCTCACCGCGCCAGCGGGGACGACCGCGACGCTCGTCAACTCGGCGCATCACGTGGTCGGGAGCGGCACGGTGGACTCGCTCAATGCGTTCGTGATCCATGACGTGGCGCCAGGCAGCGGGTACCACTTCTCGCTGAAGTTCAAGGGATCGACGAAGTCGACACCGTCCTTCGCGGTCATGTCTCAGACCCAGCCGAAGTCGAAGGGCTTCTACGGCTCCGTCAAGATGCATGTCGGGCTCAACTACATCCCGATGCGCGACGGGATCACCCTGGCGGCGACCCTGCGGCTCCCGGCGGGCAAGACCTCGCTTGGCCAAGGGCCGTTCCCCACGCTCATCGAGTACTCGGGCTACGGCACCGCTGCGCCCGGCTCGCTCCTCGACCAAGAGCTCGGCAACTACAAGGGCAACCCCAAGCTGCTGCCCGACACCGCGACCATCGTCGGGTCGGTGCTCGCCCTGACGCTCGGCTTCGCGGTGGTCTCCCTGCAGATGCGCGGCACCGGTTGCTCGGGCGGCGCCTTCGACCTCTTCGGCCCCTCCGAGCCCACCGACGGCTATGACGCGATCCAAGAGGTGGCGGCCCAGCACTTTGTGAAGGGTCACAAGGTCGGCCTGGTCGGCATCTCGTACTCCGGCATCAGCCAGTTCGCGGTCGCCGGACTGCGGCCACCTGGCCTCGCCTCGATCGCCCCGCTCAGCCCGACCGACGACCTCTACTCGACGGGCTCGCCCGGCGGCATCGCCAACACCGGGTTCGCGGCGTCGTGGATCGCCGACCGCGTCCATGATGCGATGCCCGCATCGCCGACCGAGGGCCAGCCGTGGGCCTGGGCCGAGATCCAGGCCGGCGACGCGACGTGTCTCGCGAATCAGCACTTCCATGGACAGGCACAGAACGTCACCGCGATCCTCGCAGGCCAGCCAAGCCGGGCCCCATCGCTGTACGACCTTCGCTCGCCCGTCAAGTGGGCACCGAAGATCTCGGTCCCGGCGTTCATGGTCGGCGCCCTGCAAGACGAGCAGACCGGTCCGCAGTGGCCCGCGCTCGTAGGTGCGCTCGCGAAGGACAGGCACGTGTACGCCACGATGCAGAACGGCACGCACGGCGACTCCTTGGACCCTGACGTGCTCAACCGATGGATCGCGTTCAACGACCTGTACGTAGCGAAGTCCGTGCCGAAGGCGCCCGGCACGCTCCCTTTGCTGATCATCAGCGGCATCGCGGGCTCCATAGGAGGCTCGGTGACGATGCCGGCGGTTCCTGAGACCAAGGCGAAGAGCTACGCCGCCGCACTCGCGGGATTCGCGTCGAGCGAGTCGCGTGTCACGGTCAACTTCGACAACGGGAACTCAAAGGCGGGGGCGGGCCGCCCGCAGGCCGCCTACTCCGTGGGCTTCACGAAGTTCCCGTCGGCGGCGGCGAAGGCGCGGAGCTACTTCCTCGGCGCAGGCGGCAGCCTCCAGCTCGGCAAGCCCGGCGCGAGCTCNNCGTGGGCCGCCCAGCCGAACTACGACTGGGCACCGGTTACGGGCACCTCGGCAGTCGGCTTCATCACCGCGCCGCTGACGTCCAACATGACCGTGGTGGGTAACGCGAGCTTGAACGTGTGGCTCAGCTCGACCGCGCCGGACACGGACCTCCAGGTGACGGTCTCGGAGGTTCGCCCGAACGGCCAGGAGTTCTACGTCACGTCGGGGTTCCTGCGCGCCAGCTACGCGTCCACGCTGAACGGCGCGGCGTCGAGCGTGTTCAGCCCCGTCTACACGTTCAGCCCCCTGACCCGGCACAATCTCACGCCGAACGCCGCGGCCGTGGAGATCCGGGTTCCCATCGACCCGATTGCCTACACGTTCAGGGCCGGGTCGCGGCTGCGCGTGACGATCGAGGCGCCCGGCGGCGACCGGCCGTCATGGGCGTTCGGCTCCACGTACTTGGTCGGCACGACCGACACGATTGCCCTCGGGCCGTCAGCCCTGGTGCTGCCGACGGTGGCGGGCATCGTCCCGGCTGACGCGCAGCCCGCGTGCGGCACGAACCGCGGGGAGCCTTGTCGCACCTACGTCGCGACGACCAACGGCGGCTGATCGATTGCGCTGGCGCGCCGACTGCGGACCCGGCGCGACTGAGCCGGCTACGGCAGCCTGAAGACGTGCAGTGCGTGCGCCGTATCGGTCACGAAGAGGTGGCCGTCGTCGACGACCGGCGCGTTGGCGACCGGGGCCATCACGCGCGCCACGATGGTCGGTGAGCACAGCGGCTTGGAGCAGCCAGCCAGGTTGAAGCCGTAGACGTTGCCGTTGGACGAACCCACGTAGACGGTTGCTCCCGAGACGGTCGGCGCGGTGAGCCTGCCGCCGACGCTGGCGGCCCACGAGGGCGAGCAGGTGCTGTGGCCGCAGCCTGTCGCGGGGAATGCGTAGAGCGTCCCTTTCTGCGACGCGATGAATACCAGCTTCGTGGTGCTCGTTGGCGCGGTCGTCAGCGGCCCATTCGCCGTCGCCGTCCACGCCGGGGCGCACCCGGGAGCACCGCAGCCAGCCGCACGATAGGCGTCCAGGACGTCGCTCGCTCCGACGAAGAGCGTGGCGTCGACGATTCTCGGTGTCGCCGTGACCGTGCCCGACGCCGAGGCCGACCACAACGGTGCGCAGTACGAGGGAAAGTGCCACGGGGGAGAGGGGTACGGGGGCGGGCCACAACCAGCGTGACCGAGCGCGTCGAAGACCTCGACTGCCCCGCCCGTCGGCACGTAGAGAAGCCCGCCTGCGACTGCCGGCGGTGCCGTCGGCGTGCCAAGTCCTGGGTCCGTCGTGAAGACGGCGGCTCCGGTCGCCGCGCTGAGCGCCTCGGTCGCCGCGGCCCGCACGCTGAAGCAGCAGAAGAACTGCCAGTTCGAGTAGACGATGCCGCCGGCGACCGTCGGCACGGACGTGCCGCCCTGTCCGGCCGAGAAGATGCGCTTCCCGGTGGTCGCGTGGAACGCATCCATCGTCCCGTCGTACTGGTCGGCACCCTCCTGGTTCCAGCCGACGTACACGATGCCGTTGCCGACGGCCGGCCCCGTCAGGTAGGCAGGCACGGGCGGGACCGTCGGGAAGGTTGCATAGTCGTTGTGCCACACGAGCGTCCCGGTCTGGTTGAACGCGTAGAGCAGGCTCCCGGGCTCCTTCGAGCCCGTCGGGATCGTGGCTCGCACGGCACTCAGGAAGACGAGTCCGCCGGACGTCACGGCAGCCGAGCCCGGGCCGACCAGGGAGACCCGCCGCTGCGACGGCACGATCACCGGCCTCTTGAACGTGGTGACGTGTCCGTTGGGGACCGCAGCGCCGGACGAAGCGGTGAGCGAGGTCGTCACAAGAACCGTCACCATCGCGGCGCAGGTACGACCGATCGCGGCTCTCGGCTTGCTCCGCACGTCGTTACCTCCCGGGCTGCGAGGGCAATACTGACACTTGAGCGACTCGTCGGCCGAGCGTCCACCCGGGGGAGCCTTCGTGGGACCTCAACGGAAGCGGCCGGTGTCCTCGGCGTTCGCCGATCAGCTCGCCGGGCTGACCGAGCTCATGTTGAAGTCGTCGACGCGCAGCGCGGGCATCGCCGTGCGGTTCACGTACTCGCCGAACTCCCGTCCGAGCGTCCGCACGGTCGCGCCGACGTCCGTCGTGCGCGCGAGGAGGTCCACCGGGCTCTCGTTGAACCGGAAGTTCGTGACGGTCCCGGTCACCTCGCCGTCCTCGATGAGGTAGACGCCGTCACGCGTGAGACCGGTGAGCAAGAGCGTGGCCGGGTCGACCACCCGGATGTACCAGAGGCACGTCACGAGCAGGCCGTGCTCGGTCCTCGCGACCAGATCGGCGGTCGACCCCTGCGCGCCGGCGAGCTCGAGCACGAGGTTGTCGCCAGGCGCGGCGACCTGCCCGCCGCGCAGCGCCGCCCCGGCACGGTGGTACTGCAGGTGCTCGAGCCGCCCGTCGCGGAGCCACGGCGTGCGGCCGAGCGCGAGCCCGTTGTCGAAGACCGACGCCTCCGCGCTCGAGGCGGTCACGGTGAGGAACGGCGCACACTCGATCCCTGGCTCGGCGGGGTCGCTGCGCAGCTCGAACGCGAGCGGCGAGAGCCGCTCGCCGATGCGCGTCCCACCGCCGGGCTTGGAGAAGACCGTTCGCCCGTCCTCGGCGTCCTGGCCCCCCGCGGATCCGGCAACGTAGATCATGAGGTCGGCCACCGCCGACGGCGGGAGCACGACCGGGTGCCGACCGGCGTCCACGTCGACGCGTCGCGACGCCCACCCGAGCCGCCGGACGAGCTCGTCCTCCAGCGCCTCGCTGGCGACGTCGGCGAAGTCCGGGGTGCCAACGCCGACCCACGCCGAGTTCGCGCCCTCCGAGGTGCGCGCCACCATCTGCGCGGCCCCCGTTGGCTGCACGTGCCGCCTGCGCAATCCCGCGGAGGTGCCGAGGTGCGTGGTCGCGACGGCGTGCGAGGCGAACCCGGCGAGCACGGTCCCTGCGCGCTCCGCGCGCTCGAAGACGCCGGACAGCCCCGAGAGCACGCCGCTCAGGACTGATAGGTCGGTCTCGAGGGGTGCGGCCCCGAACTCGGCGTCGACGACCCCGCCGAGGAGCGGCGAGGCGTCCTCGGCCACCGGTGCGGACGACGCCTCCGCCTCGGCTGCTCGCACGAGGTCGGAGACGTCGACCGCACCCGAGCGCGTGGCAACGCCGACGGCGAGCCCGCCGTCGACCGCTGCCACGCTCGCGACCGTGACACGACGGGCGCGCCGAACGCCGTTGGTCGTCGTGGTGTTCACCGCGAATCGCACCTCCGCCTCGCTCGTGTCCTCGACGATCACGACGCAGCCTGCGGAACGAGCCGTGCTGAGTCCGGCCTCGACGACGTCGGCCGGGGGTGCGAGGCCCCGCTGCGACCCCGTCACCGACCCCCCTCAGCGCGTGCGTTGAGCACGTTGACGTTGCGAACGAGCGCCGACGGGGCGCCGTGGCTCACCGGGGCGACCTGTCCTGGCTGACCCTTGCCGCAGTTGAACGCGCCCGCGAGCAGGTACGTAGAGCGCCCGCCGACTGCCTCCATCAAGCCCCAGAACTCGGTCGTGGTGCCCTGGTAGGCGACGTCGCGGAGCTGTCCGACGAGCCGCCCACCTTCGATGCGGAAGAACCGCTGACCCGTGAACTGGAAGTTGTACCGCTGCATGTCGATCGACCAGCTCTTGTCCCCGACGACGAAGATCCCGCGCTCGACGCCCGAGATGAGCTCGGCGGTCGTCGGCCCCTCCGACGGCGCGGGCTGCAGGGACACGTTCGCCATCCGTTGGATCGGCACGTGCAGCGGCGAGTCCGCGAACGCGCAGCCGTTCGAGCGGTCGTATCCCGCGGCCGACGCCGTCGCCCGGTCGAGCTGGTAGCCGACGAGCACGCCGTCCTTCACGAGGTCGAAGGACTGCGCTTGCACGCCCTCGTCGTCGATCGCGACCGAGGCGAGACCGTGCTCGGCGGTGCGGTCACCCGTGACGTGCATCACCGGCGAGCCGTAGCGCAGGGTGCCGAGCTTGTCAGGCGTCGCGAAGGAGGTCCCGGCGTAGGCCGCCTCGTAGCCGAGGGCGCGGTCGAGCTCAGTGGCGTGGCCGATCGACTCGTGGATCGTGAGCCACAGGTTGGTCGGGTCGATGACGAGGTCGTACCGGCCCGCATCGACGGACGGCGACGCGAGCTTCTCGGCGAGCAACCCAGGCAGCTCCGCAAGCTCGGTGTCCCAGTCCCACCCCTCGCCGTCCAGGTACTCCCAACCTCGCCCAACCGGCGGCGCGCACGTGCGCATCGTCTCGAACGTCCCGTCGGGGTCGAGCGCCACCGCCTCTACCGAGGGGTGCACCCGCACCCTCCGTTGGGTCGCGACGGTCCCCTGGAGGTCGGCGTAGTGCTTGGACTCAGAGACGGCGAGCACGCGCGCGGTCACGTGGTCGATGCCCGCCGCACCGAGGAGCTGGTGGCTCCACTCGACGAGCCGGGCGACCTTCTCGGCCATCGGGACGGTCGTCGGGTCCGTGCGGTAGCTCGACGACCACGAGACCTCGCCGTGCCCCGGCTCAGGCGCGAGCACGAGCGGACGCCGTCGCACGGCAGCGACGACCTTGGCGGCACCGACGGCCTGGTGCGCGAGCCGCGCCGCTGCGTCGACCGAGACGTCGGCGGTCGCCGCGAAGCCGATCGACCCCTCGTGGACGACGCGGAGCCCCACCCCGTCCTCGGTGTCGTCGCTCGACGTCTCGATCGTGCCGTCGCGGAGCGCCACGACCTGGGAGCGGATCTGCTCGACGCGGACGCTGGCATCGCTCGCGCCGAGGCGCCGCGCCTCATCGAGCGCGGCCGCGACGACGGCGTCGACGTCCGACGACGACCGACCCGCCACGTGCTCCGCCACGGGATGTGACCCTAACCTCCCACTCGTGTCGGACCCTGGTCGTCGAACAAAGAGCGGATGGCCCGGCAACTGCGATCTGGCTCCCACTCGACCTCGCGTCGCTCGGAGGGCCGATTTGCCTCGCATGGCGTGGATCAGGGCGGCCGGATCGTCGAGCGACCTAGGAATGGGTCCGAGCGTGGCCGTCGACGCATGTAAGTATGTCGAGCAAGGTGGCGGGGCACGAATGATGACTGAGCTCCGCACCCGACGACCTCATCCCCGCGTGTCGGAGCGCGGGACACGCAGCACTCCATCGACCGCCGTCGAGTTGAGGGCGTCAGTGCATGGCTGACGTCAAGGTGGTCTACATCGTGGGGCCGGGACGTAGCGGGTCGACACTGTTCGCCGACGTGCTCGCCCAGTCGCCGAATGTGGTCCATATCGGCGAGCTCTTCTGGTACTGGAAACGACGCCAGATGGTGCCGCCCAGCCTCTGTGGCTGCGGGCACCCCTTGAACGAGTGTCCGTTCTGGAACGCCGTCGCCGAGCGCGCCGCGGCTGCCACCGACATCGACCCCGCCCTTGTCGACGAGATATTCGGCTTGGCCAGCTCGAGACGCCTGCCCGGTCTGTGGTGGAGGGGAAGGTCGGGTCGGGCGGCCTTGCCGGGCTACGGCGAGCGGCTCGGCGAGCTCTACGAGGCGATCGCCGAGGTGTCGGGGGCGAGCGTCGTCATCGACTCCTCCAAGCAGCCAGGTCCCGCACTGGTGGTGGCGAGTCTTGACAACATCGATGCATCGTTCATCCATCTCACCCGGGACCCCCGGGCCGTGGTTCGGTCGTGGAAGACGCCGAAGATCGACGAGGTGTCGCCGGTGGACTCGCTCAATGCGATCTCACCGATCAGGGCGACGCTCAACTGGAACGCCGGCGCGTACGGTGCCGAGCTGCTGGTGGCGCGGCGGGCCGCGCCCGGCCGCTTCAAGCGGATCGCGTTCGAGTCGTTCGTGGCCGCTCCCCAGGAGCGCTATGTCGAGCTGATGGAGTTCATCGGCCAGCCTGCCGTGACGTCGCTCTTCGTCGGCGAACGAACCGTTCGCCTGTCACCGTCGCACACCATTGCGGGGAACCCGGGTCGCCGCGCGGGCGATCGGCGCGACATCGTCCTCGACGAGGCCTGGCGGACCGAGCTCTCCGCCCCTGAGCGCTTGGCCATCGTCGCGGTATCCGCGCCCTTGATGCGCAAGTTCGGCTACGACTTGAAGTCGACGAACGGCGGATGATCGTCTCCCGGGGACCGCGTCGACGCACCGCGTGCCATTCGCGCTCGGTCGCCTCCCTCTCGCGAGACGCGCATCGTGCGAGCGCGGTCGATCGGAGGCCCGTGCGATCACGACGATTGACTGGATCATCCACATCGCCTGACGTCATCGACCGCACCATCGGCCCATGACGCCGGCATCGCTGACACTTGTGCGCGGCAGAGCGGAAGCTCGAGCGCCTCGGCCCGAGTTGTAGGTTGCCGCCCGTGTCGGCATGGTTTCCCGACTCATCGCCCGTGCCCGGACTGCGGGTCACCGATCTCTGTCTCGTCCTCGACGACATCGGCCCGCTCGTCGATCAGGCGATCTCGAGCGGCGACGCGACCGACGCGTTCCTGCTCGCGGCCGGCGCGTCGCAGATTCTCCGAGACTTCCTCGAGGACGATCCAGGCCACCTCCTGAGGGCTGCGGCGATCTTTGACGAGAGGCGGCTCGGACCTGCCGGGAGCGCCCTGTCGCGCGCCGCGTCGCTCGCCTCGTCCGCGCTCCGCCGCAGAAGCGAGTCGCGCCGTCGCGCGCTGACGCTCGCCGCGGATCAGCTTGACGCCGCGATCACGGACCTGGCGGCCGGCGTGCACTCGGGTCGGCTTCGCCCCGACACGCACGGCGCGGTGGTGCAGATCCTCTCGGAGATCGCCGCGCAGGATGTTCGGACAGGCGCCGACGGCGTCCGACAGCCCTCCTGCTTCCGCAGCTTCGATCAGCATCCCCGCGACCTCCAGTCCCTTGCGCGCCTGGTCGTGGATCGTCACCCCCCGACGCGGGCTCGCTTCGTGGTCGTCGGCGTTCGGACGTCGGGGAGCTACCTCGCGCCGCTGCTCGCAGAGGCGCTGGGTCTTGCCGGTTGCGATCCCGTCGCATGGGTCACGGTGCGGCCCCACCGCCCGCCGTCGCCGTCCGTGCGCTCCCGGCTCCTCGATCTCGCGGCCGACGGGGTCCGGGCGCTCGTGATCGATGACCCGCCGACCACGGGGGGGTCGGTGGATTGTGTCGTGGCGCTCCTCGAGACGCTGGGCTTCGGCCCCGGGCAGGTCACCCTCGCGCTCGCCACGTTGGCGCAGACCGAACTTCCCGAACGTCTCCAGCGACACGATGCCGTCGTCCTGGACTGGTCGGACTGGGACATCCACCGCCGACTCTCACCGCTCAGCGTTCGCTCGATGCTCCAGGAACTCTGGGCCGACGTCGACCTCGACGAGCTGAGCCCGGTCACGCTTCCCGAGGATGCTGCCATGGCAAGAGGGCACGAGCGCGCAGGCTTTGGCGTCACGGCGGCGCAGAGTGGGCGGCGGTCGACCCTGTCGATCGTCGCCGAGGGCGCCGGGCTCGGCTTCCTCGGGCGCCACGTGGTCGCGGTGTCAGACGCCCTGCCCGGGCTCGTCCCGCACGTCGTCGGCTTCAACGACGGCGTCATCGTGCGCCAGTGGATCCCCGACGACGCGCGCGTGCGCCTCGACAGCGAGGCACGCGTCCGCCAGGCGGTCCACTACGTCTCAAGTCGACGCTCCGAGCTGCCCGCTCGTCGTGACGCGGCCGCCACGATGATCGGCCAGAAGCCGGCGTGGGAGGTCGCGAGCAGGATCCTCGCGAGCCCGTACGGCATCGTCGGTCTCGCGATGCGCTCCGGCGGGCTCGACGCCGCCGTTCGCTCGCTCCTTGCGCCACAGACGCCGGTCGTGGTCGACGGGCAGACCGGCTCGAGAGCCTGGTTCGAGGTCGAGGGATCGCTCGTCAAGGTGAGCTTTTCGGAGCGGTCGTACTCGAACCTCGATCTCGCGTGCTACGACGCCGCCTACGACGCCGCGGGCGTTGCGCTCGGGGCCACGACGCGCGAGCTCGTCGAGGTCGCACGCGAGGCGTTCGAGTCGGAGTCCGGCGTCATGGTGGATCCGGAGCGCTGGCTGCTGTACCGGCTCGTGCACCTCTGGGATCTGCGCCGCCTGGGCCAACTCGCCGCCGACGTCGCCGAGGTGGCGGCCTCGAGGGTCTGGCAGGACTGGGCAGCGACCAGGCTTCTGGGCGGCTCGCTCGACCACGGCGGTGGACCGATCTGCGCGGTCGACGTCGACGGCGTGCTCGAGACGAGCCGGCTCGGCGCGCCCGTGCTCACGCCTTCGGCGGCTGTCGGCCTCCGTTCGCTGGATGCCCACGGCTATCGGACCGTCCTGGCCACCGGGCGAAGCGCCACCGAGCTCGAGGACCGCTGTGCGCGCTACGGGCTCCTCGGCGGCGTTGCCGAGTACGGCGGCGTCGTCTACGACCACCGCTCGGGCGTGGCACACGAGCTCATCGACGAGGAGGCCAGGGCCGCGCTCGCGGCGGGCCGCGAGCTTCTCTCGGGGATCCCCGGCGTCCGGCTCGCGGCGCAGCACCGTGCGTCGATCCGCGCGTACCGCCTGGACGTGGACGGCTCTCGGGTGCGTGTCGACGAGGCGACCAGCGACGCCGTCGTGCAAGCAGCCGGCGGCGGACTGAAGGCGCACGCCGGACTCGCCCAGGTCGACTTCGTGCCCGCTGGCGTGGACAAGGCATCGGGGCTCGAAGCGCTGCTGACGCTCCTCGACGCGCCGAGCCGGGTTCCGGCCGTCGCGGTGGGCGACAGCCTCGCGGACCTCTCGATGCTTCGAGCCGCAGAGAGAGGATTCGTTCCTGCACACGCCCGGCGACTCGCGGGAGGGTCCGTTCGCGCGATGCGGCACGGGTACCAGCGAGGCTTTCATGACGCGGTGACCGACGTTGTCGGGCACGCTCCGGCTGGGTGCGCGGTGTGTCGCACGCACGACGACCTCCCTGCGGGTGCCGACCTCGTGGCCGCGCTGCTCGCCGGCCTCGAAGGCGGCAGGCGACGAGGCGTCGCCCTCGTCCCGGCCATCCTCCGCAAGTCGCGCCGCGCGGGCCGCGGCGACCCCGTGGGGGGCAGCTGAGCGGTTGGTGCTCGAGGTGCGTGCGCTGCTGGGCAGGTCGCTACCGCACGAAGGCGATGAGGCGACTCTGCGAGTGGGCTGACCGCGCGCCGACAGGGTCGTGGTTCGCGCCGAGGTCGACCGCGCGGCGGAACGACGTGTTGTCGAGGACCAGTCGCGTCAGCGACGAGTCTCGGGACTCGTCGGGCGGGAACGCCGCACGAACCGGGTGCTCGTCGGCGTCGACGAAGAGGACGTGGCCGGCGATCCGGTCGATCGCCTTGACGAGGCGTCCGGGCTCGGCCAGCCGACTGCCGCCGCGGAAGGCGCCCAGGAGCTCGAAGCACGTGACGACGTCGTAGGGACGAGTCAGCTCCTCGACGCGCTCGGTCAGGTCGCCGACGAGGACGTCGTCAGCGGCGAGCCCGTAGAAGGTGGTGCCGACGTCGACGGCTCGGGCATCGGACTCGATCCCCAGCACGGGGTGCCCGAGCCGCTTCATCTCGCCGACGAACCAGCCGTAGGAGGAGCCGACATCGAGATACGTGTGGGGCGGCTGCCGCTCGGGCAGGTCCTGGTCGAGGAAGCGGCGCATGCGGGCCAGCCGGTCGGCGCAGTTCGACGCGACGATCCAGCCATCGGCCACGTCAGGCGTCGGCAGGGGCTGGCGGAGCGATCTCGCCTTGTGCTGGGGCTCGTTGAGCTCGTACAGACGTCGTTGCAGCGGCGTCTCGGTTGGCAGCCACGTGCGATGGACCTCGATCGTGGCCTCGCCGCGGGCGATCGCGGCGGCCACGCGGTGGTGGCCGTCGATGACCTGGAGCATCGGGCTGCCCGAGATGGGAGCGACGAGAATCTTGTCCTCGAAGGGCGTGCCGCCGGGCCCGGTGACTCGCTTGGACCGCCCCTGGGCCCACTCGATGAAGTTCCTCGTGACTCTCAGGAACTCCTCGTCGTCGCGGGCGCCGAACCACGCGCCGTCGAGTCCGAGCACTAGGTGCCCGAACGTCCAGTACTCAGCGTCTCGAAGCTCGCNNGTCGAGCCGTAGCGGAGCGTGCCGATCGCCTCTGCGAACGCGATCGCGTCGTGGCCGCCCTGTGCGCCCACGAGGAGGTGGCCGGTATGGACCGTCTGTGCTCGAGGACGGCGGCGGATGAGCTGGCGCAGGGACCTCGAGAACGGCACCACCTTGCTCGCACGCACTGCCAGCGAGTCGCGCGTCGCACCCGGCGCGGTCGGTGGCGCGGTCGAGAGTGCAAGCACGTAGCAGAACGCCTTGCGCCTCGTCTCTCGAATGCCGCGGCGAAGCGATCCGACGGCGCCTGGCTGCGAGCGGTCCCTCCCGCGAAACCCCATGCAGGTCTCCCCTTGGTGCTGTTGGAGGGTACCACCCAACCCTCAATTAATTCGAGAGGTGCACGAGCGACTCGACCAGCGTTGGGCCCTCGATCGCCAGCGCCGGTTTGCCACACCGCGACCTAGTGAGGATACGACCGAGGTTTGTGACGCAGGCATCGACGTGGCGGCACGACGGGCGCTCCTGCGGCCACTGGCGACGTGCTCGCTCGCGTCCGCGCTGAGTTGCGAAGGGATCCCTAACCCCTTTGGTGCCGGCGCCGCCATGCGGTCCATCGTGCCGACGCCGACCACGATGCCGTCTTGTCCGTCGTCGAGCCGTCAGCGCCGGGCGGAGCGAGGTCCACCTGGTCGGCGGGGCGGCGCGATCCCCGGGCGACCAGCGTGGCGTCGCTCGAGTAGCTGGGCGCCATGTCGGGGCGGCGGTACTGGCGAACGACCGAGGGGAACACCACGAGGGACACGGCGCCCTGGCCAATGAGGAACGCGAGGCCCACGCCAGCCACGCCGAAATGGCCGAGGAAGACGGAGGCGAGGGTGAGCACGATCGCAGCGATGCTGACCTGGATGGAAAGCACGCGTCGCACTCGGCGCGCCAACCTTGCGAACGTGACGTACAGGACGTTCACGGCCATGAAGGGCAGGGTGACCGCGACGAGCCGCAGCAGCGTGGTCCCGTTTGCCTCGTACGCCGGCCCGAGGATCCGCAGGAAGTACGGCGCACCGACGAAGAGCACCACGAGGCCGGGAACCAGGAACCGAATTGCCAGATGCACGGCGCGTCGGACCGTCGCGGTCGAGCTCGCTGGTCGGACGCTCGCCTCGACGATTAAGGAGGTCGCGAAGCTGAAGAGGAGGCTGTCAAAGGAGGTGCCCGCGAGCCAGGGGGTCTGGAAGTAGGCGGCTTGCACTTTGCCGAGCTGGCCAATGACCATGAGCGTCGGCAGCGACGTCATGGCCATGAACGACAGCCCACCGAGATACTCGCCCAGCACGACCGACGTGATGACGCGTCGCTCGGGTAGCACGCCGCGACCCGCGGACTGTCGCACGTGGGCAGGGAGGACCCTGCGGAACAGGTACAGATTGACGAGGGCGATGCAGATCGTCACCGGGAGGATCCATGACGTGAAGACGCCCGAGCGCGGCGCCACGGTTGCGAACACCGGCAGCAGGAGGATCTTGCCGATCGAGAAGCTCGTGTTCTCCACGGGGACCCACACCGTCGCGCGGAGCCCCACGAGCGCGGCGTCCTCGATCGTGAAGACGACCCACAGCAAGACGGCGACGAGGAAGAAGAGCGCCCACAGGATGCCCGGCTGCAGGAACGGATGATTGCCGGTCAACGTCAGGAACACGATGCCCGCCACGAACGCGATCGAGACGCTCGCGGCGTACCCGGCGCGGAGCACGGTGCCTGCCATCGCGCCCGCGGGGTACAAGAAGCGAGGAAAGACGGTGCCGAGGTTGAGGTACGCGACGCCCCCGAGAAACGTCATCGCGGCGATCTCCGCGGCCCCGGAGCCGACGTCTTTGGCGGGGTACAGGCGGGCGGCGACGGCCCAGAACGTCACGCCGAGGACGACACCGGTCGCGTTCCCCGAGACCAGGGCAAAGGAGCTTCGGACGAACCGGTCGCTCTGTGCGTCGGGCAGCTCGGTGCCGGACGTCATCGGCCGCTCCTACTCACGCCGACGTCTCCACTGCCATGACCGAGCGCCGATTCCGAGTCTCTTATTCGGGGACGCGGAACGGATCACCCAGGGAGCGTGGAGCGCGTTGGACGACCGATCCCTCCATCGACGACGCGAGCCCAAGACGACTCACTCGGGCTGCTGCAGCGCCCTCGATCCTGCGTGCCACGAGGCGCAGGCGAGCCCGTCACTGGCCGCAGCCGCGGTTCCTCTGCCATTCGAACAAGGTAGTACGTCGACTGCTGGAACCTGATGTTGCTCGTGTGACGAGGACACCGATGCGTAGACGCTCCGATGCCCCCGTCAGTCCTCTGTCAGGGCGCCCCGTGGAATCTCCCTGAGGAAGTCGAACGAGGGGGATTGGTCGGACGTCTCCGAGTCAGAGGTTGAATCCCCTGGCCATGCTCGTGGCGATACTTGCCGCGCCGGGCTCGCGCACGCCGAGCAGGTTCTCGATGGTCTTGAGGAGCGAGTAGTGGCTGAACGAGGTGCTGACCTGGGTGCCCCGCTTCACGGATGGCGCGACCACGATGGCGGCCACGTGACAGCTCGGGTCTGAATTTTTGGATACGCAGTTCTCCCCGACGAAGCCGGGCTCGCCCTCATCCCACACGATGAACACCGCGGTGCTGTGCTGGCGGTAGACCTTCGTTCGAGTGATCAAGGTCAGCCACGTCTTCAGCCAGTGGTCGCCGGTCCGCACGGAGCAGTCGTGCATGTCGTTGCAGAGGTTGGGCGTGACGAAGGAGAGCGCGGGAGCGGTCCTCCCCCTTGAGAAGGCCCTGAGGAGCGCGGACCTATGCGTGGTGCCCAGCGGAAGGTCGCGGGTCGCACACTTTCGTCGCAGGTCGCTGAAGTACACCGCCGGATTGTGCTTCGGGGCGTAGTTCCCGCTCGAGCTCCGGTCGCATGCCTTGGGCATCGACTCGGCGAAGCTCTTCCATCCCCGCGACGCAAGCTCATTGAAGATGTTGTTCGATGTGACGAGGCTTGGGCAGCTCAATGGCGAACAGTCGTTCAGGTATGGCGAGAGCTGGCCGAGCGAGCCACCGGATGCGATGCCGAGGTAGTTCGGCAAGCTGTAGTGCGTGATGTTGTGGTAGTTGGTCGCGATGCCGCACGCCGCGATCACACTGTTGATGAAGGGTGCCGACGGCGAATGGACGACCGACCCGTACGAGTGGTTCTCCTCGAGGATCACGATGACGTGCTTGTACTTGGGAGCAGTCGTCCTCGTGCCGCACATCGACGTGGCGTGCGAACCTGTCGCACCGACTGCAGGTGCGGCAAGTGCTCCCGCGGACATGCCGATCAGAACAGCGGATCCCGCCGCGACGACGAGTGCGATACGCGTGCGAATAGACATCAGGTTGACTCCTGCCGACGCTCTCGAGCGAGAGGGTGCCGTATCCTGCCATCTCCACGGGAACACCCGCAGGTCGCCACTGGTTCAGTCGATCCTCTTCTCGCGGGCGCTCGATGGCGTCGATCCCCGCCACGTGACCTGGGTGTCGTGGCCGCGGTCGACGCGGTGTGCTCCGATGGCGAACTTGAAAAACCTCGCACAGTGCCTCCCTCGCTGACGGGCCGGTCTGCTAGTCGAAGCGTTTTCCAGAGTCCACGCAGCGGCGTGGTCAGGTTGGCATGGTGCGGGTCGCTGATTGCGACTCGCCTGTGCGCCAAATGTGACCTGATGAGCGGTCCTTTCGTGCGCGATCGAGCGAAGGTGTGCGTCGCCCCATTCGCGGGTCTCGGACAGCAGGTCATTAGACATGACGTATGGCGGGCGCCCGGGTCGCACGCCCGATGGAGGGGCCTGACATGGAGATCATTCGAAACGCCGACGGCACGCTCGTCGTTCCGGTGAAACAAGTTCGAACCCACGCAACCGAGAGTGGCGACGACGGTCCGCCAACCATCGCGGAGTCCGCGACCCAGCCCGAAGCTGCGCCCGGGACTCGACTGCTGCATCCGGGAGAAGGGGGCTATGACGAAGCGCTCGCAGCGTGGGATTCCCAGCAGAACCCTGAGCGCGCGCCGGTCGTCTCGACTGCAAGCGGTCGACAGGAGGCGATGACCCTGGTCCACAAGGTGGCAACGTCACCGGACCATTCCGTGACACTGGCGATGGAGGCCCTTGACGATCCAAAGGCGAGCGGTGAGGCATTGCGCCACGTGCTCATCGGCGGGGTCCATTCGGTGGAGGACTTCGCATCCGAGGTCGCCGAGGCGGAGGGCGGGGAGCCAATGTCCGCCCACGAGACCACGAAGATCATCGGTGAGATTCTGGCTGAGCTCGATTGAGCGCACCCTGGGCCACCGCTGCACGGCAGTGACGACGTCGACACCTCGACTTGCGCGCCACGGATCGTGGTCGCAAAAGTAGATCCGGCAGCGCTGACGGCGGTTCGCGCGTGGAGGTTCGCAGGGGGGCGATCGAGCGAGCCGCCGTCAGCGTGCGGCGTTGTGCGGTCAGTCACCACATCACGATCGTGCCTCGGGGCTCGTCGCCATTCGGACGACCGTTGACCGCGCTCGGCCCGGGACGCGCGGGCGCACCGTTCGACGGGTGCATGGCGACCGAGTTGGACATGGGCGCACCGTTCGACATCGATGCGCCGTTCGTCACGGAGCCACCGCTCGATCCGCCGTGCCCGCCCATCGAGTGGGCTGAGCCTCCCACCGAGGAGCCAACCGGTTCGCGGTCGCCGGCGACCACGCGGGCGAACAGCGAGTCCTCAGCCGGCCGTGACAGGTCGTCGCGGATCCTCTGCAGGAGGAAGTGGGCAGACTTCGAGCTCAGGCCGTAGCGCCGTTCGACCTCACGGTCGCTGAGCTCGCGATTGGTGGACGCGATCTCGAACGCGACAAGGATCCACGTCCGGATGAGCACGTGTGTGCCGTGCATCACGGTCCCGGTGATCACCGAGAACTGGCGCTTGCACGACCGGCACTTCCAGACCCGGCGCTCGGACTGTCGTCCACGGTTCGTGGTGCGGCTGTGCCCGTTCGCCGGGCGCAGGTACGCGTGGGCGCCGACGACGCCGCAGTGCGGGCACATCGGGGACCCGCGCCACCGCAGGTGCTCGAGCAGCTCGTAGGCAGATGCCTCCGTGGGCAGCCGCTCGGCGATCCTCGCCAAGACGGCGCTGGTCGCGGGGAATCGCATCTCGCCCGTGGTGCGCAACGTGTCGCCACGCAGCAGCTCATCGAGCGCGGCGAGGTCGAACTCGGTAAGCGGCGCCTCCACCGAGACGTCGTGGGTGGTGTCGCTGGTCATCGTTCCTCCCTGTTTGTGGGCCTGGCGACTTGCCGGACCGTGAAGGTCGTGTTCCTGCACCCGAGACGGGGCAAGGTGTGCTTGGGGCGCGAGATCGTGCAGACGCGCGGCGGCTGGGTCGCCAAGGGGGGCCACTGCGCCCACATGGCGCCTCGCTCGGCGCGCCTGGCGGCGGCGCGGGCGTTCGCCGCGCTGCGGGCGTGGTGCACTCGACGGTGGTGCACGCGGTGCCGGCGCGCGACGGGATGCGCGACGGGATGCGAGCGCAGGTGCCGCGAGAGGAAGGGGAGCACGTTGTCCTCCCAGGTGAACGTCATCGTCGGCGCGGTGCCGGCCGGCAGCTCGACCAGGTCGACGTAGGACGAGGACGCGCCCGCGATCGTGAAGCCGGTCCCCATCTCGCAGTTCTGGCAGCGAAGCCCCACGCCGGGGTTGAAGCGCGGGTCGTAGCCGAGCAGCTGGTCGCGATGCGCCCAGCACGCCGGCGCACCCGCAGCGGTGCAAGCCACGTTGAAGGTGTGCGCACGACCGCCCCAGCCGTCGTCGTACATCCAGAAGTAGTCCGCGGCGAGCGGCGAGAAGCCCGAGGACCACGCCCCGCCCATGCCGTAGTAGCCCTGCGCGTCCACGCCGACGGCGAAGCCCGGCGCGAGCGACGGATCGCCACCCTGGTTAGCGGCGTGTTGCGCCTCGCTCACCAGATCGGTGTTGAGCCCGAGGTACGGGGGCAGCCCGCGCGCGGTGCGCTCGAGGTTGGCCAGCACGAAGAGCTGCTCGGCCACGGACAGCTGCTGGAAGTCCCTGGGCAGCGTCATCCGACGGACGCCCTCTCGCCGGCGCGCATGATTGATCGCTCGGAGCACGAAGGCGATGCACTTCGGCGAGTTGGTGTACGAGGGGAAGGACAGAGCGGGGGTGACGCACGGGTTCGTGCAGCTCCATCCGTCCGAGTCCTTCGAGCAGGTGCCAGCGGCCATGAAGTTGGGATGCGGCGCGATGTTCCTCGCCGGGTTGCCCCCCGGGAGGATCCCGGCCGACTCGGCGGGCGATGCCGCGAACACGACGACCACGCCGGCGAGGGTCAGGGCTGCGGCGAGCAGGCGGGCGACATCGGGGGCCCTCTCATGACGCGGCGGGGGGCACGCCGTCGTCACGAGAGGACCCCGTAGTCGGGGACGCACCTCGTGAAGCCCTGCGAGGAACGGGCGTGCCAAAACGAGCATCGCGCGGGATCGCTCCCGTACACGTGCCTCGCTCGGTCACCACGGTTCGTCAAGCACAACTTCACGATTGAGAAGTTCGCAGCCCTGACTCCACACACCGCCACGATCCACGCAACAAGGGGACAATTCGACCGTGCGTTGTTGTGTGCCCTCAGTGAGGTGCGTGATTAATGGCGCTCAGCGCCGGAGCGCCGGGCACCTCGACCGCACTTACTCCCAACCCCGCGTCTACGATTCGACGACCAACGCGATCCGGGAGGACATTCGCAATGATCGTCAGATTCGTCAGAGTGTTGACCGCGACGCTGCTCGCTGGCACGGCCGTCATGCTCGGGATCAGCGCGTCAGGAGCGTCGTCCGGACCCGGCTCTGCCTCCCAGGTGGCCGCTGACGTCGCGAGCTCGCTGTCCATCAACACGCTGCCGGGGAACCTGAGCCCGTCGCTCGCCAACGCCTCGAAGGACGTCGCGACCGTCGGGACGCCCTCGCTCAAGGCGTGCAACGTCACGGGCGTGACGCTCAACCCGGCGAAGTGCGTCTTCGGTGACAAGAGGGGATCCAAGACCATGGTGCTGTGGGGGGACTCCCACGCCTTCATGTGGTTCCCGGCCGTGAACGCGATCGCGAAGAAGGATCACTGGAAGTTGGTCGCGCTGCTCCAGTACGGATGCCCGCCGGCGGACGTCTCGGTCTGGAATCCCTTGACCAAGTCGCCGTACGCGTCGTGCAACATCTTTCGGAAGAACATGATCACGGCGATCAACAAGCTCAACCCGTCGCTCGTCATCATCTCGGAGTTCTTCACGACGCAAGCCGCGAACAGCGGTGGCGCGAGCAACACGATTACGACCGCGCAGTGGCAGGCGGGACTGGTGACCACGCTCAAGGCGCTGCACACGAAGCGCACGAAGAAGGTTGTCATCGGCAGCACTGTGGCCAGTTTCTCGCAGAGCGTCGCGGTCCCTCCCCAGTGTCTTGCAGCGGAGGTCTCCTCGATCCAGAAGTGCACGATCAGCGACGACGCAACCCAGCAGGCCCAGCGCGGGGCCGAGCTAGCCGCGACGAAGGCGACGTCGGCGCGCTACATCAACGTGCTGCCCTGGATGTGCTCGTCGGCGACCAAGCCGGCGTCATGCAGCGGAATCGTCGGCGACTCCGGCGGCTATCGCGTCGTCTACTACTCCACGGGGCACATCACCGAGACGTACGCGCTGTGGCTCAGCACGGTGCTCGGCACTGCGCTCAAGCCAAGCCTGTAGGCCCATCGCCGGTTGGGTCCTCGCGATCTTCATCGTCTGGACGACGCTGACGAACCTGAGGGCGACCGCGCCGCCGAGTCTCCCACTTCCGCGGCGAACGAGCACCCTCATTGAGGTGCGTGATCTGCGACGGGCCTGGCCACATCGACCGCAGGACGAGCACCCTCATTGAGGTGCGTGATCTGCGCCGGGGCGCTGGGCACCGACTGCACCTACTCCCAACCCGCGTCTACGATTCGACGACCAACGCGATCCGGGAGGACACTCGCAATGATCGTCAGATTCGTCAGGGTGTTGACCGCGACGCTGCTCGCCGGCACGGCCGTCATGCTCGGGATCAGCGCGTCAGCGGCGTCGTCCGGACCCGGCTCTGCATCGCAGGTGGCCGCTGACGTCGCCAGCTCGCTGTCCATCAAGACGCTCCCTTCGAATTTGAGCCCGTCGCTCGCAAAGGCGCAAGCGGATGTCGCGACGCTCGGGACACCGGCGCTTTCCAAGTGCGACGCGACCGGCACCACGCTCAGTCCGTCCAAGTGCGTCTTTGGCGACAAGAGGGGATCCAAGACCATGGTGCTGTGGGGGGACTCGCACGCATTCATGTGGTTCCCCGCGGTCAACGCGATCGCCAAGGCGAAGCATTGGAAGCTCGTGGCGCTCATCGAGTACGGGTGTCCGCCCGCTGACATCTCGGTGTGGAACCCGTTCACGAAGGCGCCGTACAAGGCGTGCGACACCTTCCGAAAGAACATGATTGCTGCGATCAACAAGTTGAACCCGTCGCTCGTGATCGTGACCGAGTCGTTCTCGAGCATGGCTGCTTCCGGGGGCGGCGCAAGCAACACGATCACGCCAGCTCAGTGGCAGGCGGCGCTCGAAACGACCTTGAAGGACCTGCACTCGTCAAAGATGAAGAAGCTGGTGATCGGCAGCACCGTCCTGTCGACGACACCTGGCCTGGACGTCCCCGTCCTGTGCCTCGCGGCGAACACCTCGTCGATTCAGACGTGCACGATCACCGACACCGCGGCCCAGCAAGCACAGCGAGCAGCGGAGTCGACTGCCGCCAAGGCCGAGTCCACGCGCTACATCAACGTGCTGCCATGGATGTGCACCTCGGCGACGAAGCCGATGTCGTGCAGCGACATCATCGGCGACTCGTCCGGCGGCTACAAGGTCGTGTATTACTCGACGGGGCACATCACCGAGACGTACTCGCTGTGGCTCAGCACGGTGCTCGGCGCTGCGCTGAAGCCGAGCCTGTAGGCCCCGTCTCGAGGCAGATCGTCGCGGTCACGGGTGCAATCTCGCCAGCGCGAGCGCGATGGCGAGCGCCACCACCGACCAGCTGAGCGCCGCGAGGGCGCCCTCCAGGGGACCGAGGATCGTCGCGGCAGAGAGGTCCGACACGGTGCCGTCGGTCGCCACGACCGTGCCCGACACCGAGGCCGTGCGCCGTCGCAGGCGACGGGCAGGCGTCGAGAGCCGGCGCTGGGCGCTCGCGAGGAAGTAGGCGGCGGCGGCCGCGAAGAGTGCGGGGGCACGGATCGTGCCGTGCTGCGCGGCGTACCCGGTGAGGACGGGGAACGCCCCCCAGCTCGCCGCGAACATCGCGTCGGAGTGGAGTCTCGCCCCGAAGAGCTCGAGGTTGTAGGAGAGCGCGAGGGCGACGCCGATGACGATGAAGATCGCGAGGACCCAACCGACCTGGATCACGCCGACGATCCCGAGGGCGACCGCGCCGCCCAGTCCCCCCACCGCCGCGGCGACGAGCACCCAGTCGGGGATGGTGGTTCGCAGCGGCCGACCGTGCAGCTCGTCCAGCGCGTGCGCGGCGATCCCGACCGCGAGGAAGAACGCGAGTACCGAGGCGATGAGGCGTGAGACCCGGACAGGACCCGTGAGGCACGCGCCGATCACGACGTAGGCGAGGTGCCACAGCGTGTACGGCGGGTGCAGCAGCGTCCACCAGTCCTTCACCCGACGACGCCGGAGGAATCGGGGATCGGCGTAGTAGGCAGGACGGAGTTCCGCGGCCCCTGGGTCCCCGTCGGTCATGCGCGCCGGACCCCCCACACGACGAGCCCGCCACCGAGGCTCATCGATCGGTGCGCGACGCTGTCGATCCCGGCATTCCTCCAGGCATCGAGCGTCCAGGGGACCGGGAACGCGCGGTAGTGCGACGAGATGCTCGGACCGAGGAACCGTCCGACGTCGAACCAGGCGGGTCCCCCGGTCATGAGTCCGGCGACGGGCAGGACCGCCCTCGTGTAGCCCCACCACGCGGCTCGCCAGCCGGGATTCGGGGGCACCGCGAACTCGAGGCTGGCGATGGGACCGCCTGGTCGCACCACGCGTGCCAGCTCCGCGATCGTGGCGGCGGGGTCGGCGACGTAGCGCAGCAGATAGGTGAAGGTGAGCCCGTCGAAGGCGGCGTCCGCGAACGGCAGCTGCTCGCCCCGCCCGAGCACCATCGAGACGCGGTCGCCGAGCCCCGCCCTCGACACGTTGGCGGCGCCTTCGGCGAGCATGTCAACGCTGAGGTCGAGGCCGACCACCTGGGCGCTCGTCCGGCTGGCGAGCTCGCGCGTGACGGCCGCGGGGCCGCAGGCGACGTCGAGGATCCGCCCCAAGGAGCCACCTGCGACGTGGGTGACCATCTCGTCTCGCCACCGGCGGTCCTGGCCGAGCGACAAGAGCTCAGCCAGCAGGTTGTAGCGCTTGGGCAGGCCCGCGAACAGCTGGCGGGCGAACTGGTTCGGTCGCGCGCGCGACTCGGCGACGTCCACGTCAGCGCGCCTTGGCCCGACGGTCCGTAACATGCCCTCGTGATCCCGAGATGACAGAGGTCCATCCCGTGACGTTCAGCAGCCACGCCGAGGGAACGACTCTTCCTGGCCTGACGCCCGAGCAGCGCTCGGCACTCGATGCCGCGGGCCGGGACGCCACCCAGCTGCGCGGCGTCGCGGCCCAGTGGCCGTCGCTCCTCGAGGCGTGGGCCGGTCTCGCGGAGACAGCCGACGAGCCGGTCGCGTCGTACGCGTACGCCCGCGTGGGATACCACCGGGGGCTCGACGCGCTCCGCCGAGCGGGCTGGCGCGGCTCTGGACGCGTGTACGCGGCCGAGATCTCGAACCTGGGNNCAGATGAGGCCGAGCGGTGCGAGGCGTTCCTCAACGAGCTCGACCCCGCGTGGCGCCAGCACCTCTCGTCGTAGCCGCCGCCACCCCGACCCGGGCGGTCACTCGTTGCGCGCACACGCCACCAGTATCGCGCCGTGCCCGCACGAGCGAGCTCACCGCGGCACCCACACTCCGAGATGCGCGATCGACGAAGATGACGACGTTCCGCTGTTCGCGAGGACGACCACGAGGATCACCCACGTCAGACCGAGTGCCAGCTGGACCGCGCTGACCGCGATCCCGGCGATCGCGAGCCCGCGTCCGCCCTGGTCGGTGTGCTTGATCTGGTTGAGCGCGACGATGCCGAGGACGAGCGCGACGATCGCGTTCGCCCCGCAGACCGGCACCAGGCTGACGACGAGGGAGGCAATCGCGAGCCCGTTCGTGGTCTGTGGCTGTTGGTACAGGTAGGGCGGCGCGTACTGGGGAAGGTACGGCGGCGCATACTGCGGCGCGCCCGGCGAGCCGACGCCGTAGGGCCCCCCAGTCGAGTATCCCGGCGGCGGTGGCGGGACGAAGCTCGCGGCCGAGAAGGGCGAGGCGTTCCCCGGCGACCCGCACTGCGGACAGTAGGCATCGCTCGGGGCGAGCCCGTGGCCATTGGCACACACGCGAGGTGCGCCGCTCGACTCGGTCCGAGCCCCGCACTGCGTGCAGAAGGGCGCGGACGCATCGACTGGGTGGCCGTTGGGGCACCGCCGATCCGTCGTGGTCATCGTGCCCCCTGCCGCGCTTGTTCGACCGCGTCGAAAGTCGCCCAGATAGTGGCATGTCGTGGTCAGGCCCGCGTCGATGCGCCGAGCTGGCACGGCTCGTCGGCGTGCCACTGGCGCGAGAACATCGGGGCTGTCACAGTTCGAGTCGTGAACGTCCTCTTCGTGACACTCGACCAGTTCCGAGCCGATGCAATGAGCGCGGCGGGACATCCCCTCGTGCAGACGCCGACGCTCGACGCCATTGCCGCGAGTGGCGTCCGCTTCGCGAGGCACTACTCCCAGGCGGCACCGTGCTCGCCTGGCCGCGCAGCCCTGTACACCGGCACGTACCAGATGAACAATCGCGTCGTGGCCAACGGCACGCCGCTCGCCGACAGGTTCGACAACCTCGCGCGTGTCGCCCGGCGATGCGGCTTCGATCCGACGCTGTTCGGCTACACCGACATCGGCCTCGACCCTCTCGTCGCGGACGGTCCCACAGACCCGCGCCTCGACGCCTACGACGGTGTGCTGCCAGGTTTCTCGATCGGGCTCCAGTTGCCCGAGGACCAGGGCCCGTGGCTGGCGTGGCTGGAAGGGCTCGGTTACGACGTGCCCTCGAACTGGATCGAGGCGTTGCGTGGCGAGCCTGGGCGCCCCGCGGCGCACTCGCACTCTGCGTTCCTCACGGACCGGTTCCTCGAGTGGCTCGACACCCAGCCCACGGGCTGGTTCGCGCACGTCTCGTACCTTCGTCCCCACTCGCCCTATGCAGCGGCAGGGGAGTACAGCTCGCTCTACGACCCCTCCGACGTCCCGATGCCCATCGAGCGGGCCGCCGACGTGCACCCGATGCACGCCACGGTGCTCACCCTGCCCCAGGTGGCCGCCCCTTCTGACGAGGCCGGCATGCGCGAGCTGCGGGCGCAGTACTTCGGGATGGTGACCGAGGTCGACGCTCAGCTCGGCCGCGTCATCGATGCCATCAAGCATCGCAACGAGTGGGACGACACGGCCGTCGTGGTCGCCGCCGACCACGGCGAGCAACTGGGCGACCACGGACTCCTCGAGAAGCTCGGCTACTTCGAGGAGAGCTACCACGTGCCGCTCCTCGTGCGTGATCCGCGGTTCCCCGGTGCCCACGGCACCGTGGTGGAGGCATTCACTGAGAACGTCGATGTGCTCCCGACGGTGTGCCAGCTGCTCGGTGCCGAGATCCCCGCCCAGGTCGACGGCCTTCCGCTGAACGCGTTCCTCGAGGGCTCGACGCCGCCGTGGTGGCGCGACGCGGCGCACTGGGAGTGGGACTGGCGCTACGTCTTCATCGGGTCGAACCCGAGCGGATGGCCGCTCGATCGGCGCCTCGAACGCCAGAACCTCGCCGTGGTGCGCACGACGTCGCACGCCTACGTCCACTTTGGCGACGGCACGTGGCGGTGCTTCGACGTCGGCGTGGATCCGACGTGGCGCACGGAATGCGTTGAGCCCGACGTGGTCCTCCCGCTCGCCCAGGCGCTCGCGGGATGGCGCCAGGAGCACCTCGACCGGACCTACACCTCGATGCTGCTCTCACCAGAGCGGCTCGGACGGTGGCCCGTGCTCGCCGCGCGCTCTTAACGGCGTGCCAGGCCTCCGAAGGCGCTTGTCGGCGGTGGGTCAGCTTGGCCATGTCGCACCCCAGCCCAACACTGGACCGGTGGGCCAGTGTCGCACCTTCCAGTTCGGGATCCATCCGATCTGCAAGCAGGCGATCGCGCTCGATCGCGTCCTGCGGCTGCAGCGCGAGCTCTACAACGCGGCCCTGGAGGCGCGGCGAGGCGCATGGCGATGGGAGCGGCGATCAGTCAGCTACTTCCAGGAGTGCCGGTCCCTAACCGAGCTGCGCGGGGCCCGACCTGAGGTCCTCGAGTTCGGCGGGACGGTCTGCCGGGGCACGCTCACGCGCCTGGACCGCGCCTTCGACAGCTTCTTCGAGCGCTGCCAGCGCGGCGAGAAGCCGGGTTACCCAAGATTCAAGTCGAGATCGCGGTTCAACTCGCTGCAGTGGGACGACACCAAGGGCTGGAAGCTCAAGGCAGACGTTCGCCGGCTCCACCTCCATGGCATCGGCGACGTCAGGGTGCACCTGCACCGCGAGGTCACGGGCACGCCCAAGGCCATCACGGTCAAACGGGAGGGACGGCGCTGGTTCGTCTCGATCCGCTGCGTCGGCGTCGAGCCGACCCCGCTTGCTCCTACCGGCCGCGAGGTGGGCATCGACCTCGGTATCGTCAACCTCGTGGCCACATCTGACGGCGAGCTAATTGACGAAGGACGCTTCGGGCGCAACGCGGCGGCGGCGCTGGCGAGGGCCCAGCGGGACCTCAAGCGCAAGCAAAGGGGTTCCAACCGCCGGCGCCGTGCCGTCGAGCGGGTCGCTCAGCACCACCGAAGGGTTCGCAACCAGCGACGCGACCTCGCCCACAAGGTCTCGCGGCAGCTCGTCAACGACTTCGACCTGATCGTGCTCGAGGACCTGAAGGTCGCCAACATGCTTCGCCGTCCGAAGCCTCGCCTCGGTCCTAACGGGACCTTCGAGCCGAACGGGGCCAAGGCGAAGTCAGGTCTCAATCGATCGATACAGGATGCCGGATGGGGTCAGCTCACATGGATGCTCGCGTACAAAGCGGAAGATGCTGGTCGCGAGCTACACATCGTCGCTCCCCAGTTCACCTCGCAGCGGTGCTCGAGATGCGAGCACACCGACGAGGCGAGCCGGCGATCACAGGCGGTGTTCCGATGCACGGCGTGCGGGTTCGAGGCCCACGCCGACATCAACGCCGCCTGCAACGTGTTGTGGGCCGGTAGGGCCCAGCGGGCTCTGGCCCGCGCAGGGTGAAGTTGACCCACTGCCCGTGGGAGGTTCTCTGTCGTCGCCGTCCTGCGAACCCAACTCGTTCGCGCCCTAGACGCTCGCCGGCTCGCGACAGGCACCCCCGAGCCCGCTCGGAGTCGGTCTGATGGCGTGGCCCGTCGATCCTGCCTCGACCGGCACGCGGCTGCCGCTCGAGGGGGTCCGGATACTCGACCTCTCCAAGATCCTCGCGGGCCCGCTGTGCGTGCTCGTCGCCGCAGACCTCGGTGCGGACGTGATCAAGGTCGAAGCGCCGGACCACGGCGATCGAATCAGGTCCTTCGCGCCACCGTCGTTCGGTGCCGACGCCACGTACTACCTGTCCGTGAATCGAAACCACCGCTCGATCGCCGTCGACCTGGCCTCCGCCAAGGGCTTCGGTCTCGTCGAAAGGCTCGCGCAGGACGCGGACGCCATCGTCGAGAACTTCCTGCCGCACCAGCTGGAGGCGCTCGGCCTCGCGGCGCTCCGAGAGCGGCTGGACGTCGTGTGGGTGTCGGTGCGGGGCGCGGCGAGCGCAGGGCCGCTTGCTGACGTCCCGTCGTTCGACCTGCTCGCCCAGGCGCGGTCGGGTCTGATGTCGGTCACCGGCGCGCCCGACGGCGAGCCGACCAAGGTCGGCGCGCCGGTCGCCGACGTGGTCACGGGACTCTTCGCGTCAGCGGCTCTTCTCGCGGGGCTCTTCGCGAGGGCCCGCGGGACGAATCGGTCGCACCGCTTCGAGGTGCCGCTCCTGGAGTCGACCATCGTCGCGCTCGTCAACCAGGCCCAGGGGTACCTGGTGACAGGTGAGGACCCAGAGCGGCTCGGGAACGACCATGCGAGCATCGCGCCCTACGGACCGGTGCAGACCTCGGAGGGCAGCCTGTTCATCGCGGTGGCGACGAGGGCTCACTTTGTCGCGCTGTG
>PLCI01000060.1:44922-58574 GCA_003135595.1 Acidimicrobiaceae bacterium
GGCGAGTTCGATGCGGCGCTGCTCGCGCTCTTCTCGACGCGGACCGCACACGAGTGGGAGGCCGTCCTGGTCGAGGCCGGCGTGCCATGCGGTCCCGTGCACAGCGTGGCGAGCGCGCTCGCGGACCCGCAGGTCCGAGACGGCGGGCTGATCGCGACCGCCTCGACGGACGCAGGGGAGTTCCGGATGCTCCGCTCGCCGATCAGAGTGGACGGCGCCTGGCTGCCGGTGCGGCGCTCGCCGCCCGCGCTCGACGAGGACGGCGACCTGATTCGCGCCGTGGCGTGGGACCCGTGACGGCCCATCGCCAGCTCGAGTTCGCCGACGAGCAGGCCGGGGCGGTCGATGCGATCGCGGGCATCGCGAGCGGCAAGGGCTGGTGCAACCTGACACCCGAGATCGACTCGACGGACGTCGAGGTGCTCTCGGTCAGCGTCTTCTCGCTCCGGACCAAGCGCGGCTCGCCCGTCGCGACGCTGGTCACGTCACCCCCGCGCAGGGGCACCCCGAGAGCGGGCACGCTGGGCGTGCTGCACACGCGGGGGCGTCTCGGTGCCGCGAGGATCGACCCGCTGCTCAACGGCGCGGCGTTCCCTCTCCGCCAGGACCACACCCAGCGAGGTCTCCTCTTCGAGGTGCCCGCGGACGCCGAGCCCGCGACCGTCCTTCGCGTGATGACGAGCCTGCTCGTCGGACTCTGTGACTACCGCCTGACGGGCAACTGGCGGCTCGACGTCTTCGAGCGAGCGACGACCTAGGCGTCTCGGCGAAGCAGGAGCCAGCCGCCGCCGATCAGCGCGGCGACGGCGTACGCCGCCAGGACGAGCGTCGAGACCCACGGGGAGAACGACGTGAACTGCGCGCCTTTCAGGTGCGACGCGCGCATCGACTGGGTCAGGATCTCGGGCAGGTACTTGAGGACGCGGTCGCTCCACGACGACGGCAGCGCTGAGACGATGAGCAGGAGCACCAGCTGGACCGACACGTACACCGTGATGGCGCCGGCGGTGTGCCGCAGCATCGTGGCGAAGCCCATGGCGAGCAGCGCGAGGAGTGCCAGCGACAAGCCGCCGAGGAAGACGGCTCGCAGCGCCCCCGGCGTGGACAGCGTCGCCGGCTCCGTGGAGCGCAGGATCGACTGCCCGATGAAGAACGAGACGAACGAGCTGGCCTCGCCGACGACGAGCGTGGACGCGAAGAGCACGCACGCCTTGGAGAGCAGCACCGAGAGCCGGCGCGGCGTGGCGGCCAGCGTCGTGCGGATCGACCCTGAGGAGTACTCCGACGAGATGATGAGCACGCCGATGACGCCGATCGCGATCTCCGCGAAGAAGAACCCGAAGAGGCTCTGGCGCACCGGGTCGAACAGGGCCCGCTTCGCCAGTCCCTCCTGCGGCCACTGCTGGCGCTCCGCGAAGCACGCGAGCGCCCCGATGCCCACGCAGAGGAAGATCGTGACCGCCAGCGTGTAGACGGTGGAGCGAACCGACCGGAACTTCAGCCACTCACTCGAGATCGTTGGCAGCAGGTTCACGTCGCGTGACCGAACTCGAGGTGCTCTTTGGTGAGCGCCATGAACGCCTCTTCGAGGGAGGCTCGCTGCGGGGCAAGCTCATGGAGCACGATGCCCTCGCGAGCGGCGACCTCGCCGATCGCGGCTGCCCCGAGCTCGGTCACGGTGAGCGAGCCGTCGGGCTCTGCGTGCGCGGCGGCGCCAGCGAGCTCGAGTGCGGCGGCGAGGCGCGGCGCCTCAGGGGCCCGCACCCTGACGCTCGTGCCCGCCTTGGCGATCATGACGCCCATGTCTGCGTCCTCGAGCAGCTTGCCCCGGCCGATCACGATCACGTGGTCCGCGGTGAGCGCCATCTCGCTCATGAGGTGCGACGACACGAAGACGGTCCGTCCCTGCTCGGCGAGCGAGCGAAGCAGCTCGCGCACCCACTGGATGCCCTCGGGGTCGAGGCCGTTGACAGGCTCGTCAAACAGAACCACCTCGGGGTCGCCCAGGAGCGCCGCGGCGATCCCGAGCCGCTGGCCCATGCCGAGCGAGTAGCCGCCCGCGCGCTTGGTCGCGACCGACGCGAGGCCGACGAGCTCGATCACCTCGTCGACACGGGACCGCGGGATCCGGTTCGACGCGGCGAGCGCTCGAAGGTGGTTGCGGGCCGACCTGCCGGGGTGCAGGGCCTTGGCCTCGAGGAGTGCGCCGACCTCGCGGAGTGGCCACTTGATCTCGCCGTACGGCCTACCGTCGATCGTGACGGAGCCCGCGTCGGGGTGGTCGAGCCCGATCATCATGCGCATCGTCGTCGACTTGCCCGACCCATTCGGCCCAAGGAAGCCGGTCACGACGCCGGCTCGCACGCTGAAGGACAGGTCGTCCACCGCGGTGGTGTCGCCGTAGCGCTTGACGAGCCCCCGTGCTTCGATCACGACGCCGAAGTCTCGCACGTCGCGTGCGCGGGCCTTGCGTGTCGCGTGCCGTGCAGAGCCGGGACCGCGCGGTCTACCGGTACGCTGCAGACCTCGGCGTCCGACGCACCAAGGAGGTTGTCGACATGTTCTCCAAGCGACACCAGGACATGGTGGCTCCCGACGACGCGCTCAAGGGTCGGACGACCCCGATGCCCGTCAGCGCCGTGCACCGGGCGCTCGGCGTGCCGATCACGCCCCCGTTCGACCCGAGCTACGAGATCGCGTACTTTGCCCTTGGCTGCTTCTGGGGTGCCGAGCGCAAGTTCTTCCAGGCGCCCGGCGTCGTGACGACAGCCGTGGGCTACATGGGCGGCTACACGCCGAACCCCACCTACGAGGAGGTCTGCAGCGGCCGCACGGGACACGCCGAGGCCGTGCTCGTCGTCTTCGACCCCGCCGTCACGACCTATGAGGCGCTGCTGTCGCTGTTCTTCGAGTCCCACGATCCCACCCAAGGGTTCCGACAGGGCAACGACGTGGGCACCCAGTACCGCAGCGCGATCTACACGACCACGCCGCGCCAGCACGAGCTCGCCGTGCGCGCCCGCGACGCCTACGGCGCACGGCTGGCCGCCGCCGGTCGCGGCTCGCCAACGACCGAGATCGAAGCGGCGCGCGACTTCTACTACGCCGAGGACTACCACCAGCAGTACCTGATCGCGAACCCGAACGGCTACTGCGGCCTCGCCGGCACCGGGGTGTCGTGCCCGGTCGGCGTGTTCGCTCAAGACTGATCGGCGCGTCCGCTTCGACAGGTGCTCACGTGGCCGAGAGCACCGACGACGTCGGGTGGCTCTTGAGCCAGGCGCGCCGCGTCGTGGTCCAGCGGACCTTGATGCCGGACTCTTGCGGCGCCACCGGCGTCGACGAGAACGCCGCGACCCTCGAGAAGCCAAGTCGCCCGGGTACCGCCGCGGAGCGTCGGTTGGCGGCGTCGTGGACGATCTCGACGACGCCGATGCCCTCGATGCCGAAGGCGACGTCGGTCGCCATGGTGCACGCCTCGGTCATGACGCCTCTCCCGCTCGCCGCATCGTCGAGCCAGTAGCCGATCTCGAGCTCGTCGTGGCCACCCCTGCGATGCAGCCCGAGCATCCCGCGAGGCGCGCCGTCCTCCACGATCATCCAGCCCGCGTCGAGCCCAGCTCGCCACCGTCGCTCCATGTCCGCCTGGACCGCGGCCTCGGCCGCCGCGTCGATCGGGTCCATCGCCCAGCCGAGGAATTGCGAAAGTGTCGGGCGCGAGCGATCGACCAGTGCGCCAATGGCCCCGACCGCGTCAGCACGGAACAGCTCGAGTCGCAGCCTTGCGCCGACGACGAGGGCCGGGAGCGGCTCTTTGAGCGGCGCCGCCC
Source organism: Acidimicrobiaceae bacterium (assembly GCA_003135595.1). Lineage (GTDB taxonomy): Bacteria > Actinomycetota > Acidimicrobiia > Acidimicrobiales > RAAP-2 > Palsa-459. The sequence goes on from PLCI01000060.1 coordinate 48,753, forward strand.
CGCTCACCGACCGGCGAGCGGGGCGAGCCGGGCCAGGATGGCCTCGGCCTCGGACACGATCGACACAAGGAGCTCGCCGGCAGGCACGAGCGAGTCGATCGCCCCGACCGCCTGACCGGCGGGGTAGCCCTCCTTCGCGGGATCGATCCCTGGCGTCGACTCGTCGCCGCCGAGGTGGAACGTGCCGTCCCGGTACGCCACGCCGAGTTGGTCAGGGAAAGGCTTCAGCGCGGCGGGATTCTGCTCGTAGAAGGCGGTCGTGTCGTTCTTGATCACACGCATCGTCTTGCCCGAGAACGCCCGCGACACGATGGTGCCGTCCTCGCGCGCCTCGATGATCCGGTCCTTGAACCCAGGTATCCCTCTCGCCTCGGGTGTCGCGATGAAGCGCGTCCCCACCCAGATCCCGTCCGCACCGAGCGCGAGCGACGCGGCGAGGCCACGACCGTCGAAGATGCCGCCCGCGGCGACGACCGGGACCTGGCGGCCCACCGCGTCGACGATCATCGGCACCAGTGGCATCGTGGCGACGGTGCCGGTGTGGCCGCCCGCCTCGGTGCCCTGGGCGACGACGAGGTCGCAGCCCGCGTCCACGGCTCGCCTCGCGTGCTCGACCTTGCCGCACATCGACACGACCAGCAGCCCATGCTCGTGACACAGGTCGACAACCTTCGAGGGGACGCCCAGGCCCGCGACGAAGGCACTCGCGCCACCTTCGATTACGAGCTCGACAGAGTGGACGAGGTCGCCGGGCATGGCCGTGAGCAGGTCGACGCCGAAGGGCTTGTCGGTCGCGGCCCTCGTCGCAGAGATCTCGTCGACCATGGTCGCCTCGGACATTGTGGAGGCGCCGAGGCACCCGAAGCCGCCGGCGTTCGACACCGCCGCGACGAGCTCGGAGTACGAGACGCCACCCATGCCCGCGAGCATGACGGGATGGTCGATGTGGAGCGCCTCGGTGAGTCGTGTCGAGAGCACGGTGTCCTCCTTGTCGCGGTCACGCTACTCACGGTGCGCCTCGCGCAACCAAACGGTGGATGCGTGACATCGGGACGAACTGCGTTCATGATCGTCCCGGTTCCATAGTCGCACCGAGGAGCCTCTGCGAGCGGTGGATCGGCACCGATAGAGTGGGAGGCTCACGGTGAGCCGGGAAGACGGGTCGGCAGAGAGCGACGGCGATGCCACCACCCGAGCCGACCATGACGCCATGCGCACGCAACGCCCGTGACGCCCTTCGTGTCTCGGGGCTGACGCCGTGACGCTCCCAACCCCTCCGTCCTCGGGTGCTGAGTCCGACGCGCTCGTGCCGCGCGGGAAGGCCACTCGTCTGGAGGAGAGGCTGCCGAGCTGGCGGTTCGAGGCCGCCCGCACGACGCTGTGGCTCGTCCCGACGCTGTTCGTCGTCGCCTCGGTCGCGCTCTTCGCTGCGACGATCGCCTTCGACCACCACGTCTACGCAGATCGAGTCACGCTGCCGACGTGGCTTGCCGCGGGAGGCGCCGACGCCGGACGTCAGGTCCTCATCGCGATCGCTGCGGCGGTCATCACGGTCGTCGGCGTGGTCTTCTCGATCACGATCCTCGCCCTCACGCTCGCGTCCCAGCAGTTCGGCCCCCGCATGATGCGCCATTTCATCCGCGACGTCGGCAGCCAGGTCACGCTCGGCGTCTTCGTCGCGACGTTCGTGTACGCCGTCCTCGCGCTCGCCGCGATCACGAGCGGACCGGGCGCCGCCTTCGTGCCCCACCTGTCGATCACGATCGCCGAAGGCCTCTCGCTCGTCGACGTCGGGGTCCTCATCTATTTCATCCACCACATCGCGCGGATGATCCAGCTCCCCGAGGTGATCGCGTCGATCGCGCGAGACCTCCATCAGGCGATCGTGTCCGAGTTCCCCCTCCCTGCCTCCTCGCAGCTCGAGCCCCTCGACGACGAGGGACGGCCAGTCGCCTGGCTGCTCGACGCGCTCGAGCGCAGCGGCGCGACCGTGCCCGCAAGCTCGAGCGGCTACCTGCAGCACGTCGGCTATGCCCAGCTGATCGCGATCGCGGCGCACAACGACGCCGTGATCCGCCTCACGCACCTCCCCGGTCACTTCGTGGTCGAGGGACATCCGCTCGCCGAGGTCTGGCCGAGGACCGCCGCACCGCAGGTCGCCGCGGCGCTGGACCGCGCCCACGCGCTCGGACCCCACCGCACACTGCTGCAGGACCCGGTCTTCGCGATCGACCAGCTCGTGGAGATCGCCATTCGAGCGCTCTCACCCGCGGTCAACGACACGTTCACGGCCCTTACCTGCATCGACTGGCTCTCGGCGGGCCTGAGCGAGCTGTCGCAGCGCTCCCTCACCGAGGGCGTGTATCGCGACCGCGAACGACGCATCCGCCTCATCTCCTCGGACCCCTCCTACAGCCGCATGGTGAACCGAGCCATCGACAAGATCCGCCAGTGCGCCGCAGGCATGCCGGCGGTCTTGATCCGACTGCTGGACGGGATCCGTGCGGTCACCAAGGCGACCGTCGATGCCCGGCAGCGCCAGGTGCTTGCTCGTCAGGGCGGCATGATCCTGTCGCTCGCCGAGGCAACGGTGCGCGACGCGAACGACCTCGCCGACGTGCGGCTGCGGCACGAGCGCCTCATGGCCTCGATCGCGGCCATGGACGAGGGGGCCGAGGCGGCCTCCCCGTAGGCTCGGCGCGATTCGAGGACCGGAGGGGCCGTGGAGCTGACAGGCAAGGTCGCAGTCGTGACCGGCGGCAACAGTGGCATCGGCAAGGCGATCGTGCTCGCGCTCGCCGCGAAGGGCGCGACGATAGTCATCGACTGGGTCGCCGACGAGCAGGCGACCGAGGCCCTCGAGGACCAGGTGCGCGCGCTGGGCGACCAGGTCATCGGCGTCGAGGCCGACGTGAGCAAGGTGACGGACCTCGAGCGCCTGGTCGCCTCGGCAGTGACGGCATTCGGCCGCGTCGACGTGATGGTCAACAATGCCGGGATCGAGACGCGCACCTCGGTGCTCGACACCACCGAGGCGCAGTACGACCGCGTGCTCGCCATCAACCTCAAGAGCGCGTTCTTCGGCACGCAGCTCGCGGCGCGCCAGATGATCGCGCAGGGCGGTGGCGGGCGGATCATCAACGTGACCTCCGTGCACGAGGACTGGCCGATGCCCGGCAACACCGCGTACTGCGTCTCGAAGGGCGGCATGCGCATGCTCACGCGCACCGCGGGCGTCGAGCTCGCGGCGCACGGCATCCTGGTGGTCGGCGTCGGACCTGGCGCCGTGGCGACGCCGATCAACGCGTCGACCCTCGGCGACCCCGCGGCGCTCGCCAAGCTGAACGCGGCGATACCGCTTGGCCGAATGGCACAGCCCGAGGAGATCGGCTCGGTCGTCGCGTTCCTCGCGAGCGACGCGGCGAGCTACCTCGCCGCGACGACGATCTTCGCCGACGGCGGCCTGATGCAGTCGAGCCCCGGCCTCTGAGCCACGCGCCTCGAGTCGGGCCTCGCACGGACACGTCCGCGCTACCCTTCGGCGCGACCCAAGCCCGACTCGCCACGCCCAGGAGAGCCGAATGACCGAGGAGCATCGCCGGACGGCCTCCTTCGGCCGCTTGGAGGACGGCCTGCGCTCCGCCAGCGAGTGGTACTGGTGGGGCCCCTACGTGAGCGAGCGCCAGTGGGGCACGGTCCGCGAGGACTACAGCGCCGACGGCAACGCGTGGGAGTACCTCCCCTTCGACTCGGCGCGGTCGACCGCCTATCGATGGGGCGAGGACGGGCTCGCGGGGTTCTGCGACGTCGAGCAGCACTTCTGCCTCGGGCTCGCGCTGTGGAACGGCCGCGACCCATTCCTGAAGGAGCGGCTCTTCGGGCTCAACCAGTCCCAGGCGAACCACGGCGAGGACGTGAAGGAGTACTGGTGGTACCTCGACTCGGTGCCGAGCCACGCCTGGAACGTCTGGCAGTACCACTACCCGCAGGTCTCCTTCCCCTACCAGGAGCTCATCGACGTCAACCGCGCGCGAGGCCTCGAGGATCCCGAGTACGAGCTCTTGGACACTGGAGTGTTCGACGACGATCGGTACTGGACGGTCGTCGTGCGCTACGCGAAGGCGGACCCGACCGACGTCCTCTGGGAGGTCGAGGTCACGAACGAGGGACCTGCGCGCGACACCCTGCACGTGCTCCCGACAGCGTGGTTTCGCAACACGTGGTCCTGGGATCACGACGCCGCTCGCCCCCGCCTGGAGCTCGACGGTCCCGGCGCGCTGCGCGTCGAGCATCCCTGGCTCGGCACGCTGCGGCTCAGCGCCGAGGACGGGCCCGAGGGGCGCTGCCCCACGGTCCTCGTCTGCGACAACGAGTCGAATCCCAGCGCGGCCGCCGGTACCGACCACGCGTCCTCGCCGTTCCCAAAGGACGCGATCAACGACCACGTGGTGAACGGCGTGGACAGCGTCAATCCAGACGGCGTGGGAACGAAGGGCTCCTTTTGGTACGTCCTCGAGGTCGAGCCGCACGCGACGGTGCGACTCCGACTCCGGCTCCAGCCACGAGACGAGGTCGCTGCGAGCGAGCGGGGCGCGCTGTTCGGCGACGTGTTCTCCCGCGTCCTCGATCAGCGTTCGAGTGAGGCGGACGAGTTCTACGCCGCCGTCACGCCGTCGACGACGAGCGAGGACGAGGGCCGCGTCCTGCGACAGGCGTTCGCCGGGATGCTGTGGGGCAAGCAGCTCTACTACTACGATGTCAAGAGGTGGCTCGACGGCGATCCGACCCGTCCTGCCCCGCCCGTGGGTCGTGAGCAGGGGCGCAACGCACGGTGGCGCAACTTCGACGCGTTCGACATCATGTCCATGCCCGACAAGTGGGAGTACCCCTGGTTCGCCGCGTGGGACCTCGCCTTCCACTGCGTCGCGTTCGCGCGGATCGACCCGGCCTTCGCGAAGTACCAGCTGATCCTCTTGTGCAGGGAGTGGTTCCAGCACCCGAATGGCGGACTGCCCGCCTACGAGTGGGACTTCGGCGACCTCAACCCGCCGGTGCAGGCGTGGGCCGCGCTCGAGGTGTTCGCGGCGTCGGCCGACCAGGACTACGACTTCCTGAGCAGGGTCTTTGACAAGCTGCTCGTCAACTTCACGTGGTGGATCAACCGAGAGGATGCCGACGGCTCGAACCTCTTCGAGGGCGGCTTCCTCGGTCTCGACAACATCGGACCGATCGACCGATCGCACCTGCCGCCGGGCTATGTGCTGCGACAGGCCGACGCGACGGGCTGGATGGCGTACTACGCGCTCGCGATGGCCGTCATCGCCATGCTGCTCGACGTCGGCGATCAGCGGCCCACCGACGACCTCGTGCTCAAGTTCCTCGAGCACTTCGCCCTCGTGCGCAAGGCCCTGAACGGCCTTGGGCTCTGGAGCGAGGACGACGGGTTCTTCTACGACCAGCTGGAGGCGCCCGACGGGACCCGCGCCACGATTGCGGTGCACTCGATGGTCGGCGCCATCCCACTCCTTGCCACGATGGTGCTCGACGAGGACGTCGTGCGGCGCCTCGCGCGCGTGGGCAAGCAGTGCACGGACCTCATCGGTGCCGGGGCGATCGAGCTCGATGAGCTCGACGACGAGCGCTCGGTGCGAGGGACGCCCGGGCGGCGGCGGCTGCTCTTGGGTGTCGTCGAGATCGCCCACGTCGAGCGGCTCGTCACACGGCTGCTCGACGAGTCCGAGTTCCTGTCTGCGTACGGGCTCCGCTCGCTGTCCAAGTACCACCTGGAGCACCCCTACGAGCTGGACGTCGCGGGGTTCACCGCCTCGATCGGCTACGAGCCCGCCGAGTCGACGACGCACCTGTTCGGCGGGAACTCGAACTGGCGCGGACCGATCTGGTTCCCCCTCAACTTCCTCGTGTGCGACGCCCTCGAGCGCCTGGGCGGCTTCTACGGAGACGACGTCGCCCTCGAGTACCCGACAGGCTCGGGTGCGAGCCGCACCTACCGCGAGATCGCGACCGACCTGCGTCGGCGCCTGATCTCGATCTTCCTCCTCGACGCCGATGGGCGCCGTCCGTGCTTCGGGACGATCGAGAGGTTTCGCACGGACCCGAGGTGGCGCGACAACGTCCAGTTCAACGAGTACTTCCACGGCGACAACGGGGCGGGGCTGGGCGCCTCGCACCAGACGGGCTGGACAGGGCTCGTCGCGGACCTCATCATCCGGATCCACGACGACACGGCGGGCTCGAGCGACGAGCTGTTCTCGGGACGTGCGCCATCGACGTGACCGAGACGCCGGCCGCAGCGAGCGAGGCGGCCACGCCGCTCGGCGCCACCCTGGGCGACGGCGCGACGGGCTTCGCGCTCTTCTCGAGCGCGGCCGAGGCCGTGGAGCTGTGCTTGTTCGACGAGCACGGCGAGTCGCGCGTCGCGCTCGAGGCCGACGACGCGGTCTGGCGCGCGACCGTCCCGGGCGTCGGGCCGGGCCAGCGCTACGGGTTTCGGGTGCACGGGCCGTTCGATCCGGCGCGCGGCCTCTGGTGCGATCCCTCCAAGGTGCTGCTCGACCCGTACGCGCGCGCCATCGAGGGCCACGTGACCCACCTCGACGGGCAGCTCGCCGCGGGCAGCGGCGTCGACTCGGCGCCCCTCGTGCCACGCAGCGTGGTCGTCGACGAGGCGTTCGACTGGGGTGACGACGACGAGGTCCGCCCGCACCACGCCTGGGAGGACACCGTGATCTACGAGGTGCACGTGCGCGGGGCGACCATGCGGCACGAGGGCGTGCCCGCGCCGCTGCGCGGCACCTACGCGGGCTTCGCCCACGACGCGTTCGTCTCGCACCTCGTCGCGCTCGGGGTGACGACCGTCGAGCTGCTGCCGATCCACGAGATCGTCGACGAGCCGTTCCTCGCCCACCAGGGACGCACCAACTACTGGGGCTACAACTCGATCGGGTTCTTCGCGCCCGCGGCGCGCTACGCGTCCTCGGGCGAGTCAGGCGCCCAGGTCCGAGAGTTCAAGGCAATGGTCCGAGCGCTGCACCGAGCCGGGCTCGAGGTCGTCCTCGACGTCGTCTACAACCACACCGCGGAGGGCGAGGACGGAGGCCCGTCGCTGTGCTTCCGCGGCATCGACGTGCCCACGTACTACCGCCTCGACGATGCGTGCCACCTGGTCGACACAACTGGCTGCGGCAACTCGATCAACGCGGCCAGCCCCGTCGCCATCGACCTCGTGGTCGACTCGCTCCGCTACTGGGTGTCGGCGTGCCACGTCGACGGCTTTCGCTTCGACCTCGCCCCGACGCTCGCGAGGCCCCACGGCGAGTTCGACCCGCACGCCCCGATCGTCGCTCGGTGCATCGAGGATCCCGCGCTGTCGACGACAAGGCTGATCTGCGAGCCGTGGGACGTCGGCGCCGACGACAGCTTCGCGCTCGGTCGCTTCCCGAGCCCCTTCCGAGAGTGGAACGGGCGGTTCCGCGACACGGTGCGTGACTTCTGGCGGAGCGAGGACGGCACGCTGGCTGCACTCGCGACGAGCGTCGCCGGCTCGGCGGACCTGTTCGAGTCGACGGGGCGGCCGGGCCTGTCGTCGATCAACTTCGTCACGTCCCACGACGGCTTCACGCTGCGCGACCTCGTCAGCTACGACGAGAAGCACAACGAGGCAAACGGCCAGGACAACACCGACGGGACGGACGACAACCGATCCTGGAACTGCGGCGTGGAGGGGGAGACCGCTGATCCAGCCGTCCTCGCGCTGCGAGCCAGACAGGCGCGCGCGATCCTCGCCACGCTCGTCCTGAGCAGGGGCGTGCCGATGCTCTTGGGCGGCGACGAGCTCGGACGCACCCAGCAGGGGAACAACAACCCGTACTGCCAGGACAACGAGCTGAGCTGGATCGACTGGGACCACGTCGACGAGCCGATGCGCGAGTTCACCTCGCGGCTGCTCGCGCTGCGCAGCGAGCACCCCGCCCTGCGATCGCCCGGGAGCGGCGACGGCGCGTCGCCGCTCGAGTGGTACTCGACGGAGGGTGCGGCGATGTCCGACGACGACTGGGAGGACACGCTCTCGCGGTGCGTGGCGGTCCGCTCGGCGCATCACGACGACGAGGCGGTGCTCCTCGTCAACGGCTACTGGGAGCCGGTGACGTTCATCGTGCCGTCGAGTGCCGGCGATCGGCTGGTCGAGGCGCTGTGCACGCACGACCTGGCTCGCCCCCAGGCGGTCCACCGCTCCGGCGAGAAGGTCGAGGTGCCGCCCCGAAGCATCATCGTGCTGCTTGCGGTGCGAGCAGGTGTCGGCGACGTCCCTCAGCCGCGGTAGATCTGGTTGACGTAGTCGTCGAGCATCCTCGTCGCGCAGTACCGCGGTCCGAGCGTGCGCAGTGACGTCCGGACTCGCTCGAGCCACGCGGTGGGCAAGCCCTTGTCGTCGCGCTCGTAGAAGAGTGGCTTGACCTCGTGGTCGAGCAGGTCGTACAAGGCGTTGGCATCGCGCTCGTCCTTCGCCGCCTCGTCGGGGTCGACGCTGCCGTCGATCGCCCAGCCGTTGGAGCCGTCGTAGGCCTCCATCCACCAGCCATCGAGCACGCTCAGGTTGAGGCCCCCGTTGAGGGCGGACTTCATGCCGCTCGTGCCGCTCGCCTCGAACGGTGGCCTCGGCAGGTTCAGCCACACGTCGCAGCCACCGACGACCGTCGTCGCCGCGCTCAGGTCGTAGTCCTCGAGGAACACCACCCTGTTGCCGACCTCGGGCACCCGCTTGAGGTCGAACATTCGCTGGGCGAACGCCTTGGCGGCGTCGTCGAGCGGGTGCGCCTTGCCGGCGAAGACGAACTGCAGCGGACGATCGTGATTGAGCAGCGAGAGGGCGCGCTCGACGTTGTGCACGAGCAGGTTGAGCCGCTTGTAGGTCGCCAGTCGCCGCGCGAAGCCAATGGTGAGGTAGTGCGGATCGAACGCGTCGCGCCCCGCCTGGACGAAGTCGATGTCCTCGCCGCGAGCGAGTCGGTCGACGACGACCTTTCGCCGGATCTGGTAGACGAGCTCGTCGCGCTGGGTGCAGCGCACCTCCCAGAGCCGCTCGTCGTCGATCTCGTCGACCTGCTTCCACACGACCGGATCGCTCGCGAAGCGCTCCCAGCCGTCGCCGAAGTACTCGGTGAGCAGCGCGCGCATGGGCGGTGCCATCCACGTCGGAAGGTGCACCGCGTTCGTCACGTGGGTGATTGGCACCTCGTCGGTGCCGCCGTGGGGGAACATCTCGTGCCACATCGCTCGAGCGATCGCCCCGTGACGCTGGCTGACCGCGTTCGTCGACCGCGAGCCCCGGATCGCGAGGGGCGTGAGTCCCGTCTGCTCCGCCGCGTCGGCGGGATGCATCCGCCCGAGGGCGAGGACCTCGTGCGGGTCGAAGTGCAGCTCGTCGTAGAGTCGGCCGAGGACGCTGAGCACCTCGTCGCGGCTGTAGGTCTCGTTGCCCGCCGGCACCGGCGTGTGGGTCGTGAAGACGAACTTGGAGCGGGTCTCTTCGACCGCGCTGCTGCAGTGGATGAGGGGCGACTCCGACGGGGCCGCGTCCGACGAGGCGACCGCGAGCGTGGCGAGCGCGGCGTGCCCCTCGTTCAGGTGGTAGAGGGACGGCTCGATCCCCATCGCGTCGAGGGCGCGCACCGCGCCGACGCCGAGCAACGCGTACTGGGCCAGGCGGATCGACGAGTTGCCCTCGTACAGGCGCGAGGAGACCCACCGCTGCAGCGGCGTGTTCTCGCCGAGCTCGGCATCGAGCAGGAACAGCGGGACCCG
>PLCI01000036.1 GCA_003135595.1 Acidimicrobiaceae bacterium
GGCACGGGCATCCTGGCGCTGCACCGAAGCGGGTGGCCGCTCCTCGAGACGCTGCACCACCCCATCACGGTCGACCGCACCATCGCGCTCGACCACGTGGAGTCACCGTGGCAGCGCTTCACGACCAAGCGATGGTTCGGGTTCCTGCGCATGCAGGTGCGCGTCGCACGCCAGCTCCCGGCCGTGATCACCGTGTCGCAGAACTCAAAGGTGGACATCAACCGCCAGATGCACGTGCCCCTCGAGCGCATGACCGTCGTGCCCGTCGGTGTCGACCACACCGTGTTCCGCCCCGATCCGAGCATCCGGCCCGAGCGCGGCCGGCTCATGGTCACCTCCTCGTCCGACGTGCCGATGAAGGGGCTGGTCCCGCTCCTCGAGGCGGTCGCCAAGCTGCGCGCCGAGCGCGAGATCCAGCTCTGCGTCATCGGCCAGCCCCGCAAGGGCGGCCGCGTGGACCGGGCGATCGACCGGCTCGGACTCGGCGACATCGTGACGACGGTCACGGGGGTCTCGGACGCCGAGCTCGCAGCGCTGTACTCACGCGCCGAGGTCGCCGTGGTGCCGTCGCTCTACGAGGGGTTCTCGCTGCCCGCGATCGAGGCCATGAGCTGCGGCGTGGCGGTCGTCGCGACGACCGGCGGCGCGCTGCCCGAGGTGATCGGCGAGAGCGGCAGGACGGGCGTGCTCGTGACGCCCGACGACCCCGAGGCGCTCGTGCGCGCCATCCGCGACCTGCTCGACGACCCCGCGGCTCGGGCGCGACTCGGTGCCGCGGGCCGCCAGCGCGTGATGGAGCGCTTCACCTGGGAGGTGACCGCCAAGGGGACGGCCGCGTGCTACGACGCCGTCCTGACTGGTCGCGCGCTGCCCGAGTCGGTGACGTTCGCCTGATGCTCACCTGCGACTACGACCGGCTTGGCCTTCGCGATGGCGACCTCGTCTTGGACCTCGGCTGCGGTTTCGGACGCCACGCGTACGAGTCGGCGCGGCGCGGCGCCGACGTCATCGCGCTCGACGCCGGTGCTGACGAGGTCGTCGGGGTCGCCTCGGTGTTCGCGGCGATGGGGGAGGCGGGCGAGATTCGCGACGTGCAGGTGGCGACGGTCCGCGGCGACGGGCTACGGCTGCCCTTCGACGACGCGACGTTCGACCGGGTGATCTGCTCGGAGGTCCTCGAGCACCTTCCTGACGACCGCGCCGCGATGTCCGAGCTGGCCCGGGTGCTGCGAGGCGGCGGGACCATGGCGGTCACCGTGCCGCGCTACGGTCCCGAGCTCGTCAACTGGGCGCTCTCTGATGAGTACCACAACGTGCCCGGTGGCCACATCCGCATCTACCGGCGCAGCCAGCTGCTCGGCCGGCTCCGCGGCGCGGGGCTCGAGGTGCTCGGCACGGGCCACGCCCACGGCCTCCACAGCCCGTACTGGTGGCTGAAGTGTGCGGTCGGTACCACCAACGAGGACCACGCGCTCGTCCGCGCGTACCACCGGCTCTTGGTGCGCGACATCGTCGATGCCCCCCGCTCGACGCGGCTGGCCGACAAGGTGCTGTCCCCGCTCATCGGCAAGTCCGTCGTCGTCTACCTGCGTCGCCCGGTGCTCGTGGCCGAGGTCGCCGCCCCGCCCGAGCCGGCCGTCGAGGCGATGGTGGCGTCGTGAGCGCCCAGGGGCTCTTCACGATCCCCGAGCTGCCGGGCGTGCTCACCTCGGAGGAGATCGCGGGGTCCGGCGCGCACCTCGCGAGCCTCCAGCGCAACGACGGCATGATCCCGTGGTTCGACGGCGGGCACTGCGATCCGTGGAACCACGTCGAGGCCGCCATGGCGCTGTCGGTGTGCGGGCTCGTGGCGCAGGCCGAGGCGGCGTACGCGTGGCTCGCGGGTGCCCAGCTGGGCGACGGCGGGTGGTTCAACTACTACGTCGGTGACCACGTCGAGGACTCCCGGATCGACACGAACGTCTGCGCCTACGTCGCGACGGGCGTGTGGCACCACTACTGCGTGACCGACGACGACGACTTCCTGGCGCGGCACTTCGCGATGGTGGAGCGCGCGCTCGACTTCGTGCTGCGCTTCCAGCTGCCCGACGGGACCATCCGCTGGTCGCTCGACGCCACGGGGCGCCACGAGCCCTACGCGCTGTTAACGGGGTCCTCGTCGATCTTCCACGCGCTGCGCTGCGGCGTGGCGGCCGCCGAGGAGCTCGGCTCGGCGCGGCCCGACTGGGAGCTGGCCGCGGGCCGCCTGGGTCACGCCGTCGCGCACCACCCCGGGTCCTTCGCGCCCAAGAACGAGTACGCGATGGACTGGTACTACCCGGTCCTGTGCGGCGCGCTCGAGGGCGACGCGGGCAGCCGCCGGATGGACGCGGGCCTGCGGACCTTCCTCATCGAGGGCCTCGGGGTGCGGTGCGTGTCGACGAACGACTGGGTGACCGCGGCGGAGACCGCGGAGTGCGCGATGGCGCTCGACGCGCTCGGGCGCAGCGAGGAGGCGCGACGGGTGCTTGCCCAGACCGCCAGGCACCGCCGCGACGACGGGTCGTACTTCACCGGCATCGCGTACCCCGAGCGCACGACGTTCCCCGGCGAAGAGATCACGTCGTACACGGCCGCGTCGATCGTGCTCGCTGCCGACGCGCTCAGCTCGACCACGAGGGCCGCGGGGCTGTTCCGCGGCGAGCGGCTGGCCCCGGCGCTCGACCTCGCGACGAGCCGCTGCCGAGGCGCGGCGTCACTCACCTGCACCGCGGCCTGACCGAACGAGCACCCGGAGGCTCCCGGTCGCGGCGAGCTCGGTGAAGTCTGTCGACAACGCGTGGCGGTACAGCTCGAAGGGGGGACGCCCCCCGTCGCGCGGGTCCTCGAACACGTCGTGGATGGCGAGCACGCCGCCTTCGCCGAGGAGCGGCACCCACGCTCGGTAGTCGGCCCACGCGACGTCGTGGCCGTGCCCGCCGTCGATGAAGCAGAACGTGACGCCATGGCGCACGTGTCGCGCGACGGTGGGCGAGTCCCCGACGAGCCCGACCACGCACGACTCGAGCGCGGCGACCGCGATCGTGCGCTGCCACGCTGGCAGCGTGTTGACGCGCCCGTCGGCGGGGTCGACGAGCTCGGTGTCGAAGTCGGCCCAGCCCTCTTGGAGCTCCTCGGAGCCGTGGTGGTGGTCGACGGAGAGCACGACCGCCCCGGTCTCCTCGGCGGCGGCCCCCAGATAGACAGTGGACTTCCCGCACCACGCGCCGACCTCGACGATGCTCGGGGTCGACGTGCCGTCGCACGCGGCGAGCGCGGCGTCGTAGAGCGCGGCGCCCTCGTCGTCGGGCATGAACCCCTTGGTCGCGCGTGCGAGCGCGAAGAGCTCCTCGCGTCGCGTCACCGCTGGACTCTCCCATGCCGCAGCGGTCCTCGGCGGCGCCGCGTGATCCGGCGCATCGGGCCTCTCAGCCCGTTGCGAGCGACACGGCCGAGGCGATCGCGAAGCCGGCGAGCACGACGCCGCCGCCGCGTCGGATGACCGCCGTCGGCATGAAGCGCAGCAGCGCCCGTCCCGAGAACGCGCCGATGGCCGAGACCACGAGCAGCGCTGCCGCCGCGCCCACGGCCACGCTCCACGGGCTGTGCGACCTGGCGACGAAGTTGACGGTGAGCAGCTGGGTCAGGTCGCCGAACTCGCCGAGGAGGATCACCCCAAACGCGCTGAGCGCGACCGCCCACCGTGGATTGAGCCGCCCCCGGCGCGCCTCGCGCTCGCCACGGGCCTCTTCCTCGCGCTCCGGGACGATCAGCAGGTAGGTCGCCCCGAACGCGAAGATCGCCGTGACGACGACCTCGAGGGCGGTGTGGGGCAGCCGCACGAGCAGCTGGCCCGCGAGGACGGCAATCGCGACGTGCACGCAGAAGGCGGCGGCGCAGCCGAACCAGACGAACAGCGGGTCGCCGCGCGAGCCCATGAGCAGCGTCGCGATCATGGTCTTGTCCGGCAGCTCGGCGACCCCGATGACGGCGAAGACCGTGAGCACGGTCGCCGCGTTCACGCCCGCGGCGACGTCAACGCGCGAGCTGGCGCGCGAGCCCGGGGCGCACGCGCTCCGCGAACGCCACGCCGACGAGCATGCGCTCGACGGACTGCTCGATCTGGCGCTGCCCCGAGTCGACGGGGTGCTCCAGGTGGAAGGCGGCCACCCGCTCGGCGAATCCTCGGTCCGAGATGAACGTCGTGATCGAGTTCACGAGGTAGTGCGTGGTCTTGGAGGGCACCAGCTTGGTCACCTCGTCCCACCGAGCCGTCATCCGCTCCCAGACCGCTGGGCCGCCGACGCGGTTCGCGACGAGCGAGATGATCTGCAAGGGGACGTCCTGGAGCCGGAACTCGCTGAAGCACATCTCGAAGCAGCGCAGCGCCAGGTCCTTGTCGGCGAACTGCGCGAGCGCCCTGCGGTAGCGGTTCTCGGACTGGGGGTCCTTCGCGTGGTGGAACCTGTTGAGGGTCTCGTCGAAGTCTCCGGGGCGGTTGATCGCCCCGATCGTCGCGAGCACCGCGTTCGCGAGGTCGCCCTCGACGACGCCCGAGTCGAAGCGGGCGACTGCCTCCTCTCGCACCGCGCCGTGCGCGCCGAACGTGCCCAGCGCCTGGATCAGCAGCCCGCGCAGCGTGGGCGTCCGCTCGTCCTCGTCAGGGCGCGGTACCCAGCCGAAGTGCTCGAGCTTGGGGTCGAGCAGCGCGCGGACCGTGGCGGCGACCGCGTCCTCGTCCTCGTGGCTCGCGGCGCGGTGCACGTAGTCGAGCGCCATCGCGAGCGTGGCCCAGGTCGCGACCTCGGCGTGGTCGCCGAGCCCATGCGCCAGGGTGAGGAGGTCGCCGACGTCGCGCCGGCCGGCAAGCACGAGTGCCCAGGTGTCGTTGAAGAGGACGGCTCGCTCGAGCTCGTCGAGCAG
>PLCI01000155.1 GCA_003135595.1 Acidimicrobiaceae bacterium
GAGCTCTGGTCGCGCGTTCCAGGAGCGCCTCGGGTGAGGGGGCGCACAGTCGTTCCATCAAGGTCACGCAGCAGCGCTCCCGGCAACCGCGGCGAGCACGTCACTGACAGCGTCCGCGAGCAGCTCGGGCGTGACGTCGCGGACGCAGGTGGCGCCGTCCGCCGTCGACAGCGCGGCGACCCGAAGCGGCTGCTCGCCTGTACGCAGCGTCTCGAGCAGGGCGAGGTAGCCGAGGGTCTGCTCGGTCGAGTCCCCAAGCGGCGAGGTGGTCACGTCGACGAGGCAGACGCACGCTCGCGATCCGCCTGATGCGCCCAGTGCAAGGTCGACGTCGCCGCGGAGCACCACCGCGCCGCCGGCGAGCGCGATCGAGTAGCGCACGCCGCAGCGCGGCGACCAGCGCGCCGGCAACGAGGGCAGCTTCGAGGTGAGGATCACGTGATGCGCGGCGACCTCGGCCGAGAGCCGAGACCGCTCCTCGAGGTCGAGGCCGGCGAGCACCGACACGAGCTCGTCGTCGCGACCTGACGCACCGAGCGCGACTGCGGCGTCCTCGAAGGGCTCTGTCGACGCGTGCCCGGCGACCAGCAGTCGCAGCAGCTGCACGATGAGCGCCCCTCGCAGGCGAGCCGTGGTCGGGCCGGTCGTCGGCGCCGCGGCGAGGAGCCGAGGGGTGATGCGAGCGCATGGCACAGCGGGGCCGAGACGCTCAAAGAGCCCATCTTCCAGCCAGGCGCGGAGGCCGCCGGCGAGTCCACGATCGACGTGGGGACGGAGCGCGGGCGTGCCGCGCAACGAGCTCAGCAGGTCGGTCCCCGATGGCGTTGCGGTCGTCACCTGGGCAGTGTGCTGGGCCCGTGTGACAAACCATGGCACCGAGCCCGATCGAGCGATCGTGGGCCACGAGGTTTGCCAGGACCTAGGCGACAAGTGACCCATGGACGCTCTACGATCCGGACGTGCGGCGACGCGCGGTGCTGATGGGGGGACCAGCAGGGCTGGCGGCCGTCACCGGGCTGGTGCTGACCCTCGGCGCATTTGGCGGCCAGCAGGCGTCAGGCTCGGTCCGGCTCCCCGTCTCGGTGCAGATGGAGCACGAGCTCATCGTGTCTGCGCACAGCTGGCTCGGCCGAGAGGGCGTGCAGGTGCGTGTCGGCAACATCTCGATCGTGAACAGCGCGGCCACGGACCGATCGATCGCAGGTCCGCTCGCGGCCTTCGTCGCAGAGGATCACCGGTTCTACGGCTCGGCGTGCCTCGTGCTGCGCGCGCCGTACCGCATCCCGGCGGCACGCCCCGGCGAGCTCTTCCCGTCCCCGCTCCACCGCTGGCCGCTGTGCGTGCTGTTCTCGAGCTCGTCGCCGGGCAAGTCCTGGGTCGTGCAGTACACGGCCGGCTCGAACTGCGGGACGATCGGGGTCGTTCTGCGCGGGCTCTGGGGATCGCGGATCCCTGTGTGCAGGATCCAGCCAGCCATCTACCAGTTGTGAGGCCCTCGGGCAGCGGCGCGGCCGGCTCGCCCACGTGATCGCGTCCACGTTCGCTGTCGTCTTCGGCATCTTCATCGCGGCGCTGGTCGTTCTCTGCGGCTTCATCGTGACCTGGGCGCTGCGCAGGGACCGAGCCAACTGGCGGGAGTGGCGCGAGCGCCAGCACGACTGACAGAGCGCGGCCAAGCAACGCGCGCAGCGCCCAGAGCGCGACCGCCGCCTGTCACGACCTTCTGCTGGAATGCTTGCGTGGAGAGGACTGTCCAGCCTTCCCTGCTGACCGTGGCGGCGCCTGCGGGCACGGGGGCACTCGCCTCGTTCCATCCGGCCGTCGCAGCTTGGTTCGAACAGCGGTTCCCGAACGGACCGACCGAGCCGCAGCGCCGCGCCTGGCCCGCGATCGCCACGGGGCGAGACGTCCTGGTCGCCGCGCCGACCGGTTCGGGCAAGACCCTCACTGGCTTCCTCGTCGCGATCGACGCGGCATGGCGGTCCCACGACGCCGGTGAGGCGTCGCTCGCAGGTCCGAGAGTCGTCTACGTGTCGCCGTTGCGCGCGCTCGCAGCGGACGTCTCGGAGAACCTGGAGGCTCCGCTCGAGGGGATCGCCGCCGCGGCGCGCGCCATGGGGCTCGAGGGCCCCACCCTGCGCGTCGGGCTCCGCACGGGCGACTCGACGCCGGCGGAGCGCACCGCCCTGCGCAAGCACCCACCCGACCTGCTCGTGACGACCCCCGAGTCGCTGTACCTCCTCTTGACGTCAGCCTCGGGTCGACGAATGTTCGCCCACACCGAGACCGTGGTCGTCGACGAGATTCACGCCACCTGTCGCGACAAGCGGGGCAGCCACCTCTCGCTCAGCCTCGAGCGCCTCGACCGTCTCGTCGCCGAGAACGGCCGGCGCCTGCAACGGATCGGCCTGTCCGCGACGCAGCGTCCGATCGAGACCGTCGCGTCGATGCTGAGTGGCGTCGCCCGGGGGCGGGAGGGGCCGCTCGTCATCGACTGCTCGGCGCCGAGGACGTTCGACGTCCAGATAGAGCTGCCCGGTGGCGAGCTCGAGACCGCGATCTCGACCGAACAGATGGGCGACGTCCTCGACCGGATCGCCGAGCACGTCTTGGCGCATCGCACGACGCTCGTGTTCGTCAACACCAGGCGGATGGCCGAGCGCGTGGCCCACCAGCTCGCCGAGCGCCTCTCGCCCGACGAGCTGGGCGTCGACGACGCGAGCCTCGTCGTCGCCGCGCACCACGGCAGCCTGTCGACCGCACGGCGGCGCCACGTCGAGGCGCGGCTGCGTGCCGGCGACCTCCGCGCCCTCGTCGCGACGGCGTCCTTGGAGCTCGGCATCGACGTGGGGCCGGTCGAGCTCGTCTGCCAGCTCGGCTCACCGAGGTCGATCGGCACGTTCCTGCAGCGCATCGGCCGCGCCAACCACCAGGTCGGCGGCGTGCCCAAGGGCCGGCTCTTCCCCCAGAACCGCGACGAGCTCGTCGAGTGCACCGCCCTGCTCGCGGGTGTGCGCGCAGGCGACCTCGACAGGCTGCACCCTCCGGTCGCGCCGCTCGACATACTTGTCCAGCAGCTGGTCGCCGAGGTCGCCGCGCGCGGCGAGGCGACGCTCGACGAGCTCTTCGCGATGGTGACCGCCGCCGCGCCCTACGCGCGGCTGTCGCGGTCGCGCTTCGACGAGGCGATCGAGCTCGCGGGCAAGGGCATCGTGACGGGCCGGGGGCGCCGCGGCGCGCACCTGCATGTCGACGGCGTGAACGGCGTCGTGCGACCGAGGCGCTCGGCGGGGCTGGCGGCGCTCCTCGGCGGCGGGGCGATCCCCGAGCTCGGGGAGTACCGCGTCGTGCTCGACCCCGACAACGTGACGGTGGGCTCGGTGCACGAGGACTTCGCGATAGAGGCGGCGGCGGGCGACATCTTCTTGCTCGGGACGCACTCGTGGCGCGTCCTCAAGGTCGAGACCGGCACGGTACGCGTGGCCGACGCGAACGGCATGCCCCCAACCACACCGTTCTGGCTGGGCGAGGCCCCCGCGAGGACCGAGGAGCTCTCCGAGCAGGTCTCCGCGCTGCGCCGCGTCGTCGAGTCGCACCTGGCCGCCGGTGACGCCGATGGCGCTCGTGCCGTCGTGCGCGATCTCGCCGGTGTCACCGACGACATCGCGATCCAGGTCGTCGCGTACCTGGAGGCGGCGCGCCGCGCGCTCGGCGTGCTCCCGACGTCGGACCACCTCGTCGTCGAGCGCTTCTACGACGACAACGAGTCCGCGCAGATCGTGATACACGCCCCACTGGGCGGTCGCGTCAACCGCGCGCTCGGCCTCGCCCTGCGCAAGCGGTTCTGCGTGACGTTCGACTTCGAGCTCCAGGCGGCCGCGAACGACGATGCCGTGACCATCGCGCTCGGACCGCACCACTCGTTCCCCTTGAGCGACGTGATGAAGCTCGTGGCGCCCGGCAAGTCGCGCGAGATCCTCACCCAGGCCGTCCTGCCGCTGCCGATGCTCGCCGCGAGGTGGCGCTGGAACGTGGCGCGCGCGCTCGTGATGCCGCGCTCGACGACCGCGGGGCGCC
>PLCI01000101.1:0-3798 GCA_003135595.1 Acidimicrobiaceae bacterium
CTCGTCGAGCGCCACGAATTCCTCGCAGCTGGGGCAGAGGATGCGCACCGCCACGCAGTCCTGTGTAGCAGGTGTTGGTCGGGCGGGCCGTCCGGTATCGCCTGGCTGTGTGCCTACGTCGGCGGGTGGTCCGCGGGGCAGAACTGATCACCGGACGTGATGATCGTCGCACGCTGCCAGCCGTTCACCCACCAGCCCGAGCGCGGCGAGGCGAGGTGCCAGGTCATCATCGCGTCGGCCGCGATCGCCGCGGCGAACAGCTCGGTGCCCGCGGGGCAGAGGTGCACGCCGTCGAGCCGCCGGACCCGGTCCCAGGTCGACCTCGGCGCGGCTGGGTCTCGCGGCGGCGGGATCCAGGCGCTGAACCTGCCCGCGAGCTCGACGCTCGTTGCCACCGGGAAGTACATGGCATGGCCCGGATCGAGCGCCGGGAGCGACGCCACGACTGTGTTCCACGCGATGACCTGGCGTGTCGTGTTGGCGACCGATGCGGGCGTGATGTCGAGCTCGGGGTGCGTGAGCGGGTACTGCACGAAGACCACGCCCCTGGCCCCCGCGGACCGAGCGACGGTCACGAGCTCGTGCAGGGTCTGTCGGTAGACCGCGGGATCCTCGGCACGCGGGCCGTCCCATCCGGTCGTGAGCAGCACCAGGTCGGCGTGCGTCGAGGTGACGCACTGTCGGACCCGGCTCGGCCACGGTATCGAGGTGACCGTCGAGGTCCCCCAGCCCCCGAAGGCGCAGTAGGGCTTGTTCGTCGCCACTACGTCGCCCGTCGCCTCGAGCGCCGCGACGATGCCGGGCCCGGAGATCTGGAACATCGAGTCGCCGATCAGGACCACGCGGAGTGGGTGGGCCTTGTCGATCGGATGGTCGATCACGATCGGCTGCTCGCCGTTCAGTCCGCCGGCGCCCGCGATGACCGCGGCCGGGGCGTAGCGGAGCAGCGTCGCGCGGATGTAGGCGTGGATGACGAAGGACGGCGTCGTGCCGATCCAGACGGCGGCCGCGGTCGCGACGACGCCCACCGAGTAGACCGACCAGCGAAGCGACGGCGGCCTGAGCAGGCGGCGTCGGACCGGCAGCTCGACCAAGAAGTAGCTCGCGAGCACGAACGCCGCGATGATCCCGAGCCGGGCGACCAGCAGCGGCGCGCCAGAGAGCCCCGAGCTCGCGGGCGTGAACAGCACGATTACCGGCCAGTGCCACAGGTAGACCCCGTAGCTCACGAGGCCGATCGCGACGAGCGGCCGAGCCGACAGGCCCTTGGCGAGGAGGGACCCGTCGCGGCGGACGTCCGCGAGGACGATCGCGCACAGGACCGAGGCGCCGAGGAAGCCTCCATCGAACATGAAGTTCGACGGGAACTGGGCCTGGTTGCCCGCCGTCACCATGAGCGCGAGCAGGCCCGCGAGCGCGACGGGTGCAGCGACACGAAGGAACGCCGCGACCTTGGCCGGCGTCTCGGGACGCCGGGCGGTGAGCCAGGCGAGCAAGGTTCCCACGGCCAGGTCGCCGAGCCTCGTATCGGTGCCGAAGTACACGCGTGACGGGTCGATGCCCGGGGTGAAGAGGACCGCCATGAGCACCGTCGACGTGACGGCGATCGCGATGGCGACGGCGATCCCGAGGCGGCGGCGCTGCCGAAGGCCCTTGGCGAGCAGCCCGAGGGTCACGATTGGCCAGAGCAGGTAGAACTGCTCCTCGATCGCGAGGCTCCAGGTGTGGTCCAGCGGGCTCTGGGCCGAGAACTGCGCGAAGTAGCTGTGATGGGCGGCGATCTGCTGCCAGTTCGCGAAGTACAGCAACGTCGCGATCGCCTGGGACCGCAGCGCCGAGAGGTCGATCGCCGCGACGAAGTCCGTGTTGCCGTAGCGGCCCTCGACGACAACGAAGACCATGACTGCCGCCACCATCACGAAGAGTGCGGGCAACAGCCGCCGCGCCCGTCGCGCCCAGAACTTCGAGAGCGCGATCGTGCCGGCCTCCTCGCGCTCCTCCAGGAGCAGCGAGGTGATGAGGAAGCCCGAGAGCACGAAGAACAGGTCGACCCCGAGGTACCCGCCGCGCGCCCACGAGAAGCCCAGGTGGTAGGCGAGGACCGCGAGGACCGCGAGGGCGCGCAGGCCGTCGAGCGCGGGGAGGTGCCGGCCCCGGACCGAGGAGCCGGTCACCGCTCGAGGCAGGCGGCGAGCTCGTGGACGTCTGCCACGGGGTGGTCCAGCACCACGAGCGCGCCGGGAGACGGCGCGGGGATCGTCGAGGTGCTCGGCATCTCAAGCAGCTCGCCGCATCGTCGCGGACCGTCCGGCGACTGATGCCAGACCTCGCCGCGATCGCGCCAGAAGACCCCCGGCACGCCCTCGACGTCGGGCACCGGGAGGTTGCGGGCGCCATCGATGCGCGCGGTGTCCGTGACCACGGTGTGCGCGCCCTCGACGAAGAGCGCCGTGATCACGACCGCGGCGTCACGACAGCTCGCCGTGTCGCCCTCCAGGACGAGGGCGTGGCAGGCGCCCAGCAGCTGGGTCGCCGTCGCCTCACGGGCGATGATCGATGCCGCGCGCCCCGCGCCGACGCGCACGGCGACCCCGATCATCGCGCCCGAGTGCTGGGCAGCCGCGGCAGCCATGACGAACGCGTCGAGCTCGTCGCCCTCACGTGACCGCTGGGGCCCGATCACCGCCACGTGTCCCGTGCCGACCGCGTCGGCGCACGACCCGAGCGCCCGCAGCGAGCCCTCGTCGAGGACCGTGGCCGGGAGCCGGACGAGCGACGGGGTCATCGACCGGTGAACGTCGCGTCGCGCTTCTCCAGGAATGCCGCGATCGCCTCGGCGACGTCGTCAGTCGCGATGCTGCGAACCTGGGCGTCGCCCTCTGCGTCGACCGCCTCGTCCATCGTCGAGGTGAACGATGCGTCGAGCAGGGCCATGGAGCTGGCGATCGCGACGGTGGGCCCATGGGCGAGCCGCTGCACCAGCGCGTCGGCGACCGAGTCCAGCGAGTCGACGGAAGCGACTCGAGCGATCATGCCGAGTGCGAGGGCCTCCTCGGCGCTGATCATCTCGCCGAACAGGGCGAGCTCCTTCGCCCGTGCGAGCCCGACGAGCCGCGGCAGTATCCACGAGAGGCCGAAGTCGATCGACAGGCCACGGCGCACGAAGATCGCCGAGAACCTGGCGCGCTCGGACGCGATGACGAGGTCGCACCCGAGCGCGAGCGACATGCCGGCGCCGGCTGCGACACCGTCGACAACCGCCACGGTCGGCTTTGTGCACCGGTGCAGCGCGAGCGCGGCGTCATGGATCCTGACCATGGCCGCCTTGGTCCCGGCTCGCGGCTCGTCGTCGCGCGCGCGGTCAGCGAGGTCCATGCCGCTCGAGAACGCCCCGCCTGCGCCGCGGAGCACGAGCACGCGGTCCGCCTCGTTCGAGCTCACCTCGTCGAACAGTGCCCCCAGCGCGTCGAAGAGCGCGTAGGTGAGCGCGTTCTTGCGCTCAGACCGGTTGAGCGTCGCGGTGACCACACCACCCGCGCGCTCGATGATCAGGTCGGGCAACGGTCCTCCTTGGGCGTCCAACCATAACGGCCGGTCGAGCTAGGACGAGAGCTCTGTCTCGGGCAGCCGCTCGACGTTCACGTCCCGGAAGGTGAGCACACGGACGGAGGGGACGAATCGAACCGAGCGGTACATGTCCCAGACCCAGGCGTCGGTGAGCGTGACCTCGAGCAACGGGGGCGACGACGCCGACTGCACCGCGATGTCCACTTCGTTCGCGAGGTAGAACCGCCGCTC
>PLCI01000101.1:3852-10788 GCA_003135595.1 Acidimicrobiaceae bacterium
TAGTAGAGCTTCGCGCGGCGCACGTCGCCGAAGCTGTCGACCTCGATCTTGGCGATCGTCGGGGAGTGCACCGGGAAGGTCCGCTCCACCCCGACGCCCGCCGACACCTTTCGCACCGAGAAGGTCTCGCGCAGCCCCGTGCCCTGACGACGGATCACGACGCCCTGGAAGACCTGGATGCGCTCTCTCGTGCCCTCGACGACGCGGACGTGCACCTTCACCGTGTCGCCCGGGCTGAACGAGGGGACGTCGTCGCGCAGCGAGTCGCGGTCGATGAGCTCGGTGGGGTGCATCAGAAGTCCTTTCGGTCCGCAAAACTGCGGCACGAGAGCCTAGCCCGAGCGATCAGGCGGCTCCGCTGGGGCACTCGTTCCGTCGCCGGCGTCGAACTCCTCGAGCAGCGTGGCCTCCTCTGGGAGGATGCCGCCCCGTGCCTCGATGAGGTCCGGCCGCGCGGCGAGCGTGCGCCGCAGCGCCGCGGCCCGGCGCCAGCGCGCGACCCGCGCGTGGTCGCCGGAGCGCAACACCTCGGGCACCGGCCAGTCCCTGAACGTCGCGGGCTTCGTGTACTGCGGGTACTCCAAGAGGCCGTCGGCGAAGCTCTCCTCGGTCGTGCTCGCCTCGTTGCCGAGGACGCCGTCTGCGAGCCTCGCCACGGCCTCGATCACGACGAGCGCGGCGAGCTCACCGCCCGCGAGCACCACGTCGCCCATGCTCAGCTCGCCGTCGCAGCAGTGGTCCAGCACGCGCTGGTCGATCCCCTCGTAGCGCCCGCACAGCAGCGAGAAGCCCTGCATCCCCACGAGCTCGTGGGCCACGCCCTGGTCGAAGCGTCGCCCGCCGGGCGTGAGCGCGAAGAGGGGCCGCCACGCGCCGTCCGCCTCGGCCGCCTCGACGGCCGCGAAGATGGGCGCGGGGGCGAGCACCATGCCCGCGCCGCCGCCGAACGGGGTGTCGTCGACCGATCGCCTCGCGTCGGTCGCGTGCTCGCGCAGGTCCCGGACCCGCAGGTCGACGACCCCCCCAGAGCGCGCGCGACCCAGCACCGATGCGCTCGCATAGCCCTCGATGAGCTGGGGGAAGATGGTGAAGACGTCGACGCGCACTAGAGGAGCCCCTCGGGCACCTCGACGGTCACGATCCCCTCGGTCAATGACCCGACGACGAAGCGCGACGGGATGAGCGCCCCCGTGTCCAGCACGAGCAGGTCACTCGCCGGGTTTGCCTCGATTGACGCAATCGTGCCGACGCGTGAGCCGTCGCTCGTGCGGACCTCGGCGCCGATGAGCTCGTCGACCCAGAGCACGTCGTCCAGGTCGAGCGGCGCAGCGCGCAGCACGACGCCGCGATAGGACTCGGCCCCCTCGCGGGTCTCGATGCCGCGAAAGCTCACCACGTGGTTCCCGTTGAGCGGCCGCGCTGCGACAACCGTGAGCTCGCCGCGATCCGTCTCGAACGTGCTGCCGACAGCGAGCCGGTCGATCTGGTCGGTCACGAGTCGGACCACGACCGCGCCCGCGAGCCCGTGGGCGCGACCGATCTCACCCACCTCAAGGAGCGACCGCCGTGCGGCGGCCATCTCAGTCGACGATGTCGACGGAGGTGGTCAGCCCCTCCCGGGCGCCTGCGGCGGCGACGAGCGCCCGGATCGCCTGGGCGGTGCGTCCGCGACGCCCGATCACCCTGCCCATGTCCTGCTGGGCGACGTTGAGGCTCAGCGTCACGCGCCGGCCCCTCGCGTCAGCCGTCACCGAGACGGAGTCAGGCTCCTCGGCGAGCGAGGTCGCGATGTGCCGGAGCACCGCGGTCGAGATCTCGGCCTCGACGACCGGCTCGGCCGCGACGTTGCCCTCGTCGACGTCATCGTCGTCGTAGTCGACGTCGTCATCGCCCACAGGCCCGTCGAGCTGGTTGATGTCGCCTTCGACGTACTCGGCGTTGGCATCGGTCACGTGGACGAGCCTCCCTCGAACTCCGCCCACGCACCGGAGGCCTTGAGCAGCTTCGCCACGCGCTCGGTCGGCTGGGCGCCGTTGCGCAGCCATGCGAGGGCACGGTCGTTGTTGACCTTGAGCACCCGCTCGGGGGCGGCGCGCGACGCCCCCCGGGGCTCGTAGGTGCCGAGGACCTCGAGGAACCGACCGTCCCTCGGGCTCCTGCTGTCCGCAGCCACCAGGCGGTAGGTCGGCTGCTTCTTCTTGCCCATCCGCACGAGGCGGAGCTTGACTGCCACGAATCCTCCGATCGGCGCGAGCGGCTGCATGCCCGGCGCCCCCGCGTCGGCGCGGGACCGCGGAAGTCTAGCGGTGCTTGGGAGGAGTGACCCTCCCGCCCTTCTTCTTCTTCGACCCGCCGCGTGGGCGTGACGTGCTTCCGGAAGCAAGAGCACCGAGCCCTGCGGGCCCCGCGCCCTGGGCCTCCGCCAGTCCCGCGAGCTGTGGCGGCAGCTCGCCTGCGGGGGCGCGACGCGTCGCGGCCCGCGCGAGCTTGGACGACATGCCGCCCAGCTGGGGCGGCATCGCGCCGCCCGCGACGCCCTTCATCATCTTCTGCATCTCCTTGAACTGGCGAAGCAGCTGGTTCACCTGGCCGACACTCGTTCCCGACCCGCTCGCGATGCGCTGACGACGCGAGCCGTCGATGACGGCGGGCTCGGCACGCTCGCGCGACGTCATGGAGCGCACGATCGCCTCGACGCGGTCCACCTCCTTGTCGTCGAGCTGGTCGGCTGCGGCCCGCAGCTCCTTGTTCATCCCGGGCATGAGGCGCATGAGCCCGCCGAGGGAGCCCATCTTGCGGACCTGAGTGAGCTGGGCGAGGAAGTCGTCGAGCGTGAAGGAGCCGCCGAGGAGCCGCTCAGCCGACTGCTGAACGACGTCGGCGTCCATCGTGCGCTCTGCCTGTTCGATCAGGGTCAGCACGTCGCCCATGCCCAGGATCCGGCTCGCCATTCGATCCGGGTAGAAGAGGTCGAGATCGTCCAAGCGCTCGCCCACGGATGCGAACACGATCGGCTTGCCGACGACCGTGCGCACGGAGAGCGCGACGCCGCCCCGTGCGTCACCGTCGAGCTTGGTGACGATCACCCCGTCGAGTGCAAGCGCGTCATGGAATCGCTTGGCCGTGCTGACCGCGTCTTGACCCGTCATCGCGTCGATGACGAGGAACGTGTAGTGCGGCGAGGTTCGCGACGAGATCGTGCGAACCTCGTCCATGAGCGCGTCGTCGATCGAGAGGCGGCCGGCGGTGTCGATGATGCACACGTCGCGTCCCACCCGCTCGGCTTCGTCGACGCCGCCGACGGCGACGTCGACGGGGTTCGTCGCCTTCGTGAACACCGGTACGCCCGCCTGGCCGCCGAGTATGCGGAGCTGCTCGACGGCCGCGGGTCGCTGCAGGTCAGCAGCGACGAGCAGCGGGGAGCGGCCCTGTGCCTTGAACCACGTCGCGAGCTTGGCGGCCGCCGTCGTCTTGCCGGCCCCCTGGAGCCCGGCGAGCAGGACCACGGTCGGCGGCCGTGAGGCGTAGGTGATGGCGAGCGGCTCGCCGCCCAGCACCTTTACGAGCTCGTCATTGACCGCCCTCACGACCTGCTGGCCGGGCGTGAGGCTCATCGAGAGCGCCTCGAGCTGGCACCGCTCCCGCACCCCGTCGAGGAACGATCCGACGACGGACAGCTCCACGTCGGCGTCGATCAGTGCCGCGCGTATCTCGCNNGAGGTGATCCGGTCCAGCCGCTGGGCGAGGGCGTCGAACATTGCGCTCGGAGGCTACGCGACTGCCGCGTTCGTCAGTCGCCCAGCAGGGCCTCGACGAAGCCCTCTGGGTCAAACGCGACGAGGTCCTCGGCTCGCTCCCCCACCCCCACGAGCCGGACGGGGAGCCCTAGCTCGCGCTGGACCGCGAGCACGACGCCGCCGCGCGCGGTGCCGTCGAGCTTGGTGAGCACGATGCCGGTGACTCCGACGGCGTCGGAGAACTCTCGCGCCTGGCTGATCGCGTTCTGCCCGGTCGTCGCGTCGAGCACCAAGAGCACCTCGGTCACCTGCCCTGGTTCCCGGTCCGCGACGCGTCGGATCTTCTTCAGCTCCTCGATCAGATTCGCCTTGTTGTGGAGTCGGCCGGCCGTGTCTGCGAGCACGAGGGGAATGTCACGCGATGCTGCTCGGTGCAGCGCGTCGTGGACGACCGCGCCGGGGTCAGCGCCCTCGTCGGCTCGCACGAGGTCGCACCCGACACGCTCTGCCCAGGCGGCCAGCTGGTCGGCCGCCGCGGCGCGGAAGGTGTCCGCCGCGGCGAGCAGCACCCGGGACCCCTTGGCCGTCTCCGCCGCGGCGAGCTTGCCGATTGTGGTCGTCTTGCCAACCCCGTTCACGCCGACGAAGAGCCACACCGCGACACGATCGGCGTCCACCTTCGTCGTGAGCGGCGCGGGCGGCGGCCCGAGCAGCTCGAGGAGCTCGCGCCGCAGGGCGCCTGGCACGCCGTCTGGCCCCATTGTCTTGGCAGCCGCGGCTGCCGACACCGCCTCGAGCACCGCCGCCGTGGTCGAGGTCCCCACGTCGGCGCGCAGGAGCGCCGACTCGATCTCGTCGCGCTCCTCTGCACCAACCACGCTGCGCCCTCGCAGCGAGCGAACGCGGTCGAACAGGGATCGCGCGGACGTGAGCTGCGTCGACAGGGTCGGGGCCGCGACCTCCTCGACGACGACTCCGGCGGCCTCGACCTCAAGGGGTGGTGCGACGAGCGGTGGAGGCGCGGCAATGCCCGTCTCGAGCGGCGGAGCACCCGTCTCGATCGACCGTGCGCGCGCAGACCGCGCGAGCAGCGCGACGACGACCGCGACCGCGACGACGCCGAGGGCGACGAGCAGCCACACCACGACGGCGGTCACGCGGTCACCGAGGTCGTCCGCTCGACCTTCTGGCTCACCACCTGTGACGATCCTCCAGGCGCCATCGTCACGCCATAGAGGGCGTCGGCAGCCTCCATGGTGCGCTTCTGGTGCGAGACGATCACGAGCTGTGCCTCGTCGCGGAACTCGTCGACGAGGCCGAGGAACCGGTGGAGGTTCACGTCGTCGAGCGCGGCTTCGACCTCGTCCATGAGGTAGAACGGCGACGGCCTCGAGCGGAACACGGCGAAGAGGAACGCAAGCGCGGCGAGGGATCGCTCGCCTCCCGACAGCAGCGAGACTCGCCGGACGTTGCGCCCTGCTGGCCGCACCTCGATCTCGACGCCGGTGTGCAGCAGGTCATCGGGGTCCGTGAGCGTGAGGCGCCCCTGGCCGCCGGGGAAGAGCGTCCCCACCAGGTCGCTGAAGTGCTCGTTGACGTCGGCCGCGGCGCTCGCGAACGTCGACATGATCTCCTCGTCGAGCGTGCGGACCACCTCTTGGAGCTCGCGTCGTGCGCTGCGCACGTCGGCGACCTGGGCGTCGAGATCGCGGTGACGCTCCTCGAGGACGGTGAGCTCCTCGAGCGCGAGGGGGTTGATGGGCCCGAGGTCCCCGAGTCGCTGTGCAAGCTCCTCGGCTCGCTGCCCGGGCGACGTCGACTCGTCGAGTGCCGGACGCTCTGCGCCGATGATCGCGCCGACGTCGACGCCGAGGTCACGACGCACGGTCTCGGTGAGCGCCTCAAGGCGTGCGGCGACACCGGTCGCCTCGATCTCGAGCTCGCGCTCGCGCTCGTTGGACGCCTCGAGCGTCGCGTCCGCGTCGGCGCGCTCGCGACGCGCGAGCGCGTTGCGCTGGCGTTCCTCCGCGACCTTGAGCTCGCTCTCGAGCATCATGGCGTTCGAGCGCTGCTCGCTCACGAGTCGCGCGAGCTCGGTGCGCTCAGCCTCCGCGATGGTGCGCGCGCCGTAGGCTTCCTCGCGCCGGCGCTCCACGTCGTGCACGCGCTGCTCAGCAGTTGGCAGAGTCTCGCGCAGCGATGTGACCTGCAGCTCGAGGCTTGCGAGCTCCTCGTGCCACGCTTCCATCTCGCGTGAGACGAGTGTAATCTCGGCGACGAATCGCCGCGCCATCAGTTCGCCGTGTCGCTCGGCCTTCTTGCGCTGGCGGGCGAGCGAGCGCACCTGGCTCTGCACCTCGGAGATGAGATCGTCGAGACGCGAGAGGTCGACCGTCGTCTCCTCCAGTCGACGCGCGGTGGTGCGGCGGCGATCGCGGTAGAGACCGACGCCGGCGGCCTCCTCGAACAGCTCGCGGCGATCGTCCGGACGATCGGAGAGGAGTGCGTCGATCATCTTCGCTTCGATGACCACACCGGCGTCGCTGCCGAGGCCGGTGCCCCGCAACAAATCCTGGATGTCCCGCAATCGCGCCGGCGTGTTGTTGAGCAGGTAGTCACTCTGGCCCGACCGCGACAGGCGCCGAGTGATCGCGACTTCGGTGTACGGGGTGGGCAGCATGCCATCGCTGTTGTCGAGATACAGCGACACCTCGGTGACGTTGACCGGGCGGCGGGTCGCCGCGCCCTGGAAGATCACGTCCTCCATCTTGCCGCCCCGCAGCAATCGCGCCGATTGCTCCCCAAGTACCCAGCGGACGGCGTCGGAGATGTTCGACTTGCCGCACCCGTTCGGGCCGACGATCGCCGTGACTCCTTCCTCGAAGGAGAGCGTGACTGTGTCCGCGAATGACTTGAAGCCGGTGAGCTCCAGCCTGGTAAGCTTCATTGCCTGCTTGGTGAGGGGTTCAGGATCGGGCCAAATTCGACTTGGAACGGCCGCTGCAACGCGCAAAGATAGCAGGGCGGTTCAGATACCGCCGACCCCTGGCATCACGATGAAATAGGACCGTCCAAGCCGCTTGCCAACCGACTCTGCCGCCTCTCGACTCGGGTACGGGCCGACCATCACGCGGTAGCCCTCGTCGCTGGTCTTCGGCGCCAGGACCTTGGCCGGGAACCCGCCGTCCTTGAGCTGGCG
>PLCI01000172.1 GCA_003135595.1 Acidimicrobiaceae bacterium
GCCGCGCGGCATCGAGCGAGCTCCTCAAGGCCCACGGGGGCCGCGACGACCTCGACGTAGGCCTTGAGCTTCGGCTCCGTGCCGCTCGGGCGCACGATGACGCGCACGCCCTCGCCTGCGCGCAGCCGCACCCCCTCGGTCGGAGCGAGGCCGTCGACGCCGCTCGCGAGGTCCTCGACCGAGGTGACCGCGAGGCCGCCGAGCTCAGCCGGGGGGCTGGCGACGAGCCGCTCGACGACGGCCGCGATCTCGGCCGCGCCGCGCACACCCTCGCGCCGGAACGACAGCTGGCGGGTCAGGTGCACCCCATGGGCGACCTCGAGCTCGGCCAGCGCCTCGAGCAGCGAGGAGCCTGCCTTGGCCCGCGCCGCGGCGACGCCGCAGACGAGGAGCGCCGCGGAGATCCCGTCCTTGTCGGCGACCGCCTCGCTCACCGCGTAGCCGAGCGCCTCCTCGTAGGCGAAGACGAGGCGCTCGCGACGCGACGCGCCCGCGCGGCCGAGCCACTTGAAGCCGGTCAGCGTCGTCGCGAAGTCCACGCCATGGGATGCCGCGATGCTCGCGAGCATCGAGGACGACACGATTGTCGTGGCTGCCAGACGATCCTCGCCGGTCGTCGCGCGACAGCGCTCCTCGCCCAGGATGCAGCCCAGCTCGTCGCCGCTCAGCGTGCGCCAGGACCCCCCGTCGGGCACCGCGACGCAGAGCCGGTCCGCGTCCGGGTCGTTGGCGACGACGAGGTCGGCGCGCACCTCCGTGCCGAGCGCGGTCGCGAGATCGAGCGCACCGGGCTCCTCGGGGTTGGGGAAGGAAACGGTCGGGAAGTCCGGGTCCGGCTCGGCCTGCTCGGGCACGACCGCGACGTCGACGCCGTGTCGCGCGAGCAGCGACGGGACGACCGCCCCACCCACGCCGTGCAGGGGCGTGTAGACCACCCGGAGCCGCAGCGCGCCCACGTCGACGTCGCTGATCGCACCCTCGTAGGCAGCGATCAGCTCGTCTGCGGCGAGCAGCTCGACGGCACCGGCATCGCGCGCGTGCGGGGACGGAGCCTCGGCGAGTCGCGCCGCGGCAGCCTCGATCTCGAGGTCCGCGGGCGGGATGACCTGGGAGCCGTCCTCGTCGTAGACCTTGTAGCCGTTGTCGCGGGCCGGGTTGTGGCTGGCGGTGACCACGACCACCGCCGATGCCGCGAGATGGCGCACGGCGAAGGCCGTCAACGGCGTTGGCAGCGGGCGGTCGAGCAGGAAAACATGCACGCCTGCGGCGCTCGCGACCTCGACGGTGTCGCGCGCGAACTCGGCCGAGCCGTGGCGCGCGTCGCGGCCGACGACGATGCCGCGGGCCGCGGCGTCGGGACCCTTGTTGCGCACCCACGCCGCGACGCCCGCCGCCGTGCGGCGCACGACTAGCCGGTTCATCGCTCCCGGGCCACCACCAACGACGCCACGGAGCCCTGCGGTGCCGAACGCGAGCGGACGGTCGAAGCGCTCGTGCAGCGTCGCGGCGTCGCGTCGCTCGAGGAGTCCCTCGAGCTCTGCCCTGGTCGATGGATCCGGGTCGATCGCGATCCAGGACCGGACCGCGGCCACGAAGCCGGCGTCGAGGCCCGCGGCCGTGCCGCTCACAGCCCCTCGATCACCCCTCGCAGGAGCCTGCCCAGCCCGGGTGCGGCGGCGGCCCCCGCGGCGAGGACCTCTGCGTGATCGAGCGGGGTCGGTGAGACCCCCGCGGCGAGGTTCGTGACGAGCGAGATCCCGAGCACCTCGGCGTGCAGGTGCCGCGCGGCGATCGCCTCGAGCGCGGTCGACATGCCGACCAGGTCCGCCCCCAGCGTGCGGAGCATCCGGATCTCGGCGGGCGTCTCGTAGTGCGGCCCGCGCAACGCTGCGTAGACGCCCTCTTTCAGCGAGGGGTCGACGTGGTGGGCGAGCGCTCGCAGGCGGGCCGAGTAGACCTCGGAGAGGTCGACGAAGCGGGCCCCGTAGGGCTCAGGGGGCGGCGGTCCCGAGAGCGGTGAGCGGTTCGTGAGGTTGAGGTGGTCCGACAGCGCGACGGCCGTGCCCGGTGCCCACTCGGGATGCAGGCCGCCCGCCGCGTTCGTGAGGATGACCGTCGTGCAGCCGGCCAGCACCGCGGTCCGAACGCCGTGGACGACGTCGGCGTCCGAGAGTCCCTCGTAGAGATGGACGCGGCCGACCAGCACGACGACGCGATGGTCGCCGACGTCGAGCGCGCGGATCGAGCCGCGATGCCCCGCGACGGTCGGTGCGGGGAAGCCCGTGAGCCCGCTTGTCGACAGCTCCACGTCGGCGGCGCCGAGGACGTCGGCAGCTGGCAGCCACCCCGAGCCGAGCACGACGGCGACGCGAGGGGCGGCACCCCCAATAGCGGCGAGGACCTCGGCGGCTGCCTGCTCAGCGAGCCGAAACGGGTCGGTCGTGAGCACGCGCGCATGGTACCGAACGCCTCCGGTCGCTCGGNNCCGGGCGGTGCCCGGGTCGCGCCGCCAGTCGTGCCCGGGGGCTACCCCGCGACTGATCCGCTTGATGTTGGTCGCCCCGCTCGCCTCAGCGGCTGACGCGAGCATCGGCTCGGCGCCGGCGAGGTCGAGCCCGTCGACGTCCCGGTGCGACGCGAGGACGGGCACCAGCTCGTCTGCAGGACCGGTGAGCAGGTTGACGACGCCCGCGGGCACGTCGGAGGTCGCGAGCACCTCGGTCAGGCTCACCGCGGGGATGGGTCGCCGCTCGTCGGCGAGCACGACGACCGTGTTGCCCGACGTGAGCGCGGGAGCCACGACGCTCACGAGGCCGAGCAGCGAGGAGTCCGTCGGTGCCACGATGCCGATGACGCCGGTCGGCTCGGGCACGGAGAAGTTGAAGTAGGGCCCGGCGACGGGGTTGGACGACCCGGCAACCTGGGCCAGCTTGTCGGACCATCCCGCGTACCAGACCCAGCGGTCGACCGCCGCATCCACCTGGGCGCCGGCCGTCCTCGCCGTCGCGCCCTCGGCTGCCCGCACCTCGTCGATGAACTGGGCCCGCCGGGCCTCGAGCAGCTCGGCCACGCGGTAGAGCACCTGGCCCCGGTTGTAGGCGGTCGCGGCCGCCCAGCGGGGTTG
This sequence comes from Acidimicrobiaceae bacterium, assembly GCA_003135595.1. GTDB lineage: Bacteria > Actinomycetota > Acidimicrobiia > Acidimicrobiales > RAAP-2 > Palsa-459. Next base: position 3,125 of record PLCI01000172.1, read on the forward strand.
CGCGCCGCGTGCGGCCACGACGGCGTCGCGGACGTCCTTCCTCGAGGCCCACGCGGCGTTGGCGAGGAACTCGCCGGTGGCAGACGAGACGACGTAGGAGCGCCCGGACTCGGATCGGGGGAACGCGCCGCCGATGAACAGCTTGGAGGTCTTCTTCACCTCGAGGCGCGGCTCAGACATCGAGGTACGCCCCGAGTCCCTGTCGCCCGCCCTCGCGACCGAAGCCGGACTCCTTGAACCCGCCGAAGGGGCTCGCGGGGTCGAACCGGTTGAACGTGTTCGCCCACACGACCCCTGCACGCAGCCGGCTCGCCATCGCCAGGATCCGGCTCCCCTTCTCCGTCCACACGCCCGCGGAGAGGCCGTAGGTCGTGTTGTTGGCCTTCTCGACCGCCTCGTCGGGCGTGCGGAAGGTGAGCACCGAGAGCACCGGGCCGAAGATCTCCTCGCGCGCGATGCGGTGCGAGGGCGAGACGTCCGTGAAGACAGTCGGCGGGAACCACCAGCCCTTCTCGGGCAGCGTGCACGGGGGGCTCCAGCGCTGCGCCCCCTCGTCGACGCCGGCGTCGGCGAGCGCGACGATGCGGTCGAGCTGCTCGGCGGAGTTGATGGCGCCGATGTCGGTGTTCTTGTCCATGGGGTCGCCGAGCCGCAGCGTGCCGAGGCGCCGCTTGAGCATGGCGACCACGGTGGACGCGACGGACTCTTCGACCAAGAGCCTCGAGCCCGCGCAGCACACGTGTCCCTGGTTGAAGAAGATCCCGTTCACGATGCCCTCGACGGCCTGGTCGAGCGCCGCGTCGGCGAAGACGATGTTCGCTGCCTTGCCGCCGAGCTCCAAGGTGAGGTGCTTGTGCGTGCCCGCCACGGCCTCGGCGATCCGTCGACCGACGTCGGTCGACCCGGTGAAGGCGACCTTGTCCACGCCGTCGTGCGACACGAGCGCCGCACCGGTGGTCCCGTCGCCGGTGAGGATGTTCACGACCCCGTCGGGGAGCTCGGCCTGCTGGAGGATGTCGGCGAGCACGAGCGCGGAGAGCGGCGTCGTCTCGGCCGGCTTGAGCACGCAGGTGTTGCCGGTCGCGAGCGCGGGGGCGAGCTTCCACGCGGCCATGAGCAATGGGAAGTTCCACGGGATCACCTGGCCCGCGACGCCGAGCGCCCGGGGCGACGGTCCGAAGCCGGCGTGCTCGAGCTTGTCGGCCCAGCCGGCGTAGTAGAAGAAGTGCGCCGCCGCCAGCGGCACGTCGACGTCGCGGGACTCGCGGATCGGCTTGCCGTTGTCCAGGGTCTCCACGACGGCGAGCTCGCGCGAGCGCTCCTGGATCAGCCGCGCGATCCGGTAGAGGTACTTCGCGCGCTCCCGGCCCGGCATCTTGCCCCACGGTCCCTCGAACGCCGCGCGGGCCGCCGCGACCGCCGCGGCGACGTCGCGGGGTCCCGCGGCGGTCACCTCGGCGAGGACCTCCTCGCTCGAGGGGCTCACGGTCTTGAAGGTCTCGCCGTCGATGGACTCGACGAAGGCGCCCCCGATGTAGAGGCCGTAGGAGCTCTGCAGCCGCACGACGGCACGCGACTCGGGTGCCGGCGCGTAGTCGAACACTGGTGCGCCCGACGCGGTGCCCTCGGGCTCGAGTGCCATCTACTCGACGCTCACGTCGTCGCTGCCCGCGTACGCGCCGGTCAGCTGCTTGCGGCGCTGCCGCAGGAGGTCGTTGAGGAGGCTCGAGGCGCCGAGCCGGAACCTCGACGCCATGAGCCACTCGGCGCCCACTGTCTCGTTGACCGCGACCAGGTAGCGGATCGCGTCCTTCGAGGTCCGGATGCCGCCGGCGACCTTGACTCCCACGGTGCGACCGGTGACCGAGCGGAAGTCCCGCACGGCCTCGAGCAGCACGAGCGCGACGGGGACGGTCGACGCCGGTGTGACCTTCCCCGTCGAGGTCTTGACGAAGTCGGCGCCGCCCAGCATCGCGAGCCAAGCGGCCCGGCGGACGTTGTCGTACGTCGCGAGCTCGCCTGTCTCCAAGATGACCTTGAGGTGCGCCTCTGCGCATGCCTCCTTGACCGCCACGATCTCCTCCACGACCCGGCCGACGTCGCCCTGGAGGAATGCGCCGCGATCGATCACCATGTCGACCTCGTC
>PLCI01000166.1 GCA_003135595.1 Acidimicrobiaceae bacterium
ACCGCCAGCGGGCACGTCGTGTCCATCGGGGTCTGCCACGGTGGCTCGATGCTACGAGGCGGTCGACCCCAAGCGGTGCCTCTCGGGCTCAGTCGCCGTGGAGCCGGTCGAGCACCCGCGCGAACCCCGAGGGCCGTCCCGTGGCCGCTTCACGCCGATCGGCCAGGTCCGCCGCCAGCAGCCCGGCGTTGATCCCGAGCCATCGCAGCGGCTCGGGCTCCCAGTCACGTGGGGCGTTCCCCACGAACGGCAAGGACGTGCGCTCAGACGTCGCGCCCACGATGAGGTCGGCGAGCGTGCGGCCCGCGACGTGGCTCAGCACCACGCCGTCGCCCACGTAGCCACCGGCGACCGCGAGGCCTCGCGCTCGGTCCAGGCGCACGTAGGGCGAGAAGTCCCTCGTCGCGCCGAGGGGGCCGCCCCACCGGAACGCGATGTCCGCGGGGATCTCGCCGAACAGCTCGACGAGCGTCGCCTCGAGCTTGCTGAAGACGTCCGGCTCGGTGTCGAACGCCGGGTCGACGCGCGACCCGAAATGGTAGGGCGCGCCCCGCCCGCCGAACACGAGTCGGTCGTCGGCCGTGCGCTGTCCGTAGATGATGAGGTGCCGCGCGTCGCTGAAGGTCTCTCGGTGCGCGAGGCCCACCCGGTCGAAGAACGACGAGGGCAGGGGCTCGGTCGCCACGACAAGGGAGTACAGAGGCACGACCGAGCGCTTTGCGTCGGGAAACGCGGGCGTGTACCCCTCGGTCGCGCGGACGACCACCTCGGCACGCAGCGAGCCGCGCTCGGTGACGGCCCGTGGGCGTCGCCAGCCGTCGCCTGGCTCGATGACGGTCACCGAGGTGTGCTCGTAGATCGAGACGCCACGTCGCACGACCGCGTCGGCGAGCCCCGTGACGAGCTTGGCGGGGTGCACGGCAGCGCAGTGCGGCGTGAACAGCGCGCCGCGGACGTCGCTCGCGGCGCACCGGGCACGTGCCGCCGACTCGTCGAGCCACACGAGGTCGTCGTCGCTCGCCCCGTGCGCTCGTTGGTCGTCGAGCTCGGCGTGGAGCCTGGCCGCCTGCACCTCGGAGCGGGCGAGAGCGACGGAGCCCCCTCGCTCGTAGTCGAAGTCGATGCCCTCGCTGCGCGCGACCTCGTCGAGCTCGGTCACCCCGTCTTGAAGGGCTGCACGCAGCCGCAGCACCGCGTCGCGCCCGTGCGACGCCTCGATCCGGGAGAACGACACGGGGTAGAGCGCCGACGCCCACCCACCGTTGCGACCTGACGCGCCAGCCCCCGCGACGCTCGCCTCGAGCACCGCCACGCGAAGCGAGGGATCGTGACGCGCGAGGAACAGTGCGGTCCACAGCCCCGTGAAGCCCGCGCCGACGATCGCGACGTCGACGTCGAGGTCGGCGTTGAGCGGCGCGCGCGGCGAGGGAGGCTGCTCGAGCGTCGCCCACCACACGGACGCGTGGGGGGCGGCCACTGGCTAGCGCATCGAGACGGCCTCGGCGAGCACGTCTCGCAGGATCCCGACGATGAGGTCGATCTCGGTCCTCCCGCAGGTGAGCGGCGGAGCGATCTGGACGACGGGGTCGCCCCGGTCGTCGGACCTGCAGATGAGGCCGCGCTTGAACAGCTCGGGTGAGACGAAGCCGCGCAGCAGCCGCTCGGCGTGCTCATGGGAGAAGGTCTCGCGGGTGTCCTGGTCCCGGACCAGCTCGATGCCCCAGAAGTAGCCGGTTCCTCGAACGTCACCGACGATCGGGAGCTCCAGAAGCGCCTGCAGCTGCTGCTCGACGTAGCCCTCCATGCCGGTGACGTGCTCGAGGATGCGCTCGGTCTCGAAGATCTCGATGTTCTTGAGCCCGACCGCGCAGCTCACTGGGTGGCCGGCGAACGTGAGGCCGTGCAGGAACGTGTTGTCGTCGTGCAGGAAGGGCTCAGCGATCCGATCGCTCACGAGCAGCGCGCCGAGCGGCGCGTAGCCGCTCGTCATGCCCTTGGCGCACGTGATCATGTCCGGCACGTAGCCGAACTTGTCCGCACCGAACCATGTCCCGAGCCGCCCGAACGCGCAGATCACCTCGTCGGAGATGAAGAGCACCCCGTGGCGGTCGCAGATCTCGCGGACCCGCTGGAAGTAGCCCGGCGGCGGCGTGAAGCAGCCACCNNCGCAGGATCGCCTCTTCGATCTGGTCGGCCGACCAGATCCCGAAGGCAACGGGGTCGTCCCCGTGCTCGCGCGCACGGTAGATGTTGGTGTTGGGGACCTTGATCGCGCCGGGCACCAGCGGCTCGAACGGCGTCCGGTAGGGGATCACGCTCGTGATCGTGAGCGCCCCCATCGTCGTGCCGTGGTACGCGATGTCGCGGCTGATCACCTTGTAGCGGTCGTGCTCGCCGCGGATCCGGTGGTACTGGCGGGCGAGCTTCCAGGCGCTCTCCACTGCCTCGGAGCCGCCCGTCGTGAAGAACACGCGGTTGATGTCGCCTGGCGCGAGCGAGGCGAGCTTCTCGGCGAGGTCGATCGCCATCGGGTGCGCGTAGGTCCACAGCGGGAAGTACGCGAGCTTTGCAGCCTGGCGCGCGCCCGCCTCGGCGAGGTCGCGGCGCCCGTGGCCGAGCTGGTTCAAGAAGAGGCCGGAGAGCCCGTCGAGGTAGCGATTCCCTCGCGAGTCATAGACGTACACCCCTTCGCCGCGCACCATGATCGGGATCTCGACCTCTGAGGAGTACGAGCCCATGTTGGAGAAGTGCATCCACAGGTGCCGGCGTGCGCGCTCGGACATCGAGTGCGTCTCGTCGTCGAGCATCGTGCTCACGAGCCCGTCGGTGTAGTGCTCAGTCGTTGTCATCGGGTCCCCCAGTTGAAGGTTTGCTTTGCAAGCTTGAGATAGATGAACGTCTCGACCTCGGTGACTCCGGGGATGCTTCGAATGGAGTCATTGAGCAGGTGCACGAGGCTGTCGTCGTCGACGGT
>PLCI01000049.1 GCA_003135595.1 Acidimicrobiaceae bacterium
TGCGAGACCTCCTCGACCGTGATCAGGTGGGGAACCCGGGCGATCATGCCACGGATCTCCGGACGGTCGTCGAGGACGTTGGTCTGGCCGATGCCGCGAAGGCCGAGCGCGCGCAGCGTGCCGCGATGCTTCGGCTTGGTGCCGATCCCGGATCGCACCTGGGTGATCTTGAGACGGTTCGCCGCCATCAGCGCACCTCGCTCGAGTACAGGTCGCCGTCGCGACGGCGCTCGCGGTAGGCGCGCAGCACCCCGCTCGGGGTGACCTCGTCGGCCGACTTGCCGCGAAGCGCCGCGACGTCGTCGGGGCGACGCAGCGCCTGGAGCCCCGCGATCGTCGCGTGCGCGACGTTGATCGCGTTCGACGAGCCGAGCGACTTCGCCACGATGTCGCGGATGCCGGCCATCTCGAGGATGGGGCGCGCTGCCCCGCCTGCGATGACGCCGGTGCCGGGGGCTGCCGGCTTCAGCAGCACGCGGCCCGCGCCGGCGACACCGATGACGGGGTGGATGATGGTGGACCCCGCGAGCGGCACCTCGAAGAGCGACTTGCGCGCCTCTTCGATGCCCTTTTGGACCGCGAGTCCCGCCTCTTTGGCCTTGCCGTAGCCGAGTCCGACGCGGCCGTTGCCGTCGCCGATCACCATGAGCGCGGTGAACGAGAAGCGCCGCCCGCCCTGGACGACCTTGGCGACGCGATTGACCTTGATGGTGCGATCCTCGAACTGCTCCTCGGCCATCAGAGCGTCACTCCCTCTTTGCGCATCGCGTCGGCGAGCGCGGCGACGCGCCCGTGGTAGGTGAACCCGCCGCGGTCGAAGACGACCGTGTCGACGCCGGCCGCCTTGGCGCGCTCGGCGAGCAGGCGGCCGACCTTGGCGGCCGCCGCGACCCCGGTGCCGACGTCGGCGCGCAGGACGGGCTCGGTCGACGACGCCGACGCGAGCGTGCGGCCCGCGTCGTCGTCGATCAGCTGGGCCGAGATGTTCTTGTTCGAGCGGCTCACCGCGACGCGGGGGCGCGCGGCGGTGCCGGCGACCTTCAGGCGCACGCGGCTGTGCCGCCTGATCCGCAGCTCTCTCGGTGTGCGTGCCATTACTTCTGCGCCTTTCCTGCCTTGCGAACGACACGCTCCCCTGCGTATCGGACGCCCTTGCCCTTGTAGGGCTCGGGCTTGCGGAGCTTGCGGAGGTTCGCGGCCACCTGGCCGACCGCCTCTTTGTCGATGCCCTTCACGATGACCCGGGTCGCGGCCGGGACCTCGAAGGTGATGCCGTCGGGGGCCTCGAACTGGACGGTGTGGCTGAACCCGAGTGCGAGCTCGAGCGAGCCAGGCCCCTTCGCCTGGGCGCGGTACCCGACGCCTACGATCTCGAGTTCTTTTTGGTAGCCCTCAGTCACGCCCTGGACCATGTTGGCGACCAGCGAGCGGGTGAGCCCGTGGAGCGCACGGTTCTCGCGCTCGTCGTCGGGGCGCTCGACGGTGCAGACGCCGTCGTCGACGCTGAGCGTGATGTCGCCGGGGATCTGGCGCTCGAGCGTGCCGTTGGGGCCCGACACCGTCACGCGGCCGTCAGCGACCGTGAGCGTGACAGTGCTCGGGACCGTGATCGGCGAGCGTCCGATGCGCGACATCAGCCCCACCTCCTTGGAATTCGCGGGCTACCACACATAGCAGAGCACCTCGCCGCCGAGATGGCGCTTGCGCGCCTCGCGGTCCGTCATGAGCCCCTTGGACGTCGACAGCACGGCCACACCCATCCCGCCCAGGACGCGCGGCATGGTGTCGGCCTTGGCGTAGATGCGCAGTCCCGGCTTGGACACGCGCTTGATCCCCTCGATCGTCCGTGTGCGCTCCGTCGAGTACTTGAGCGTGATCTCGAGGGTGGTCCCGGGCTTCTTCGGGTCCTGGCGGACCGTGTAGCCCGCGATGAAGCCCTCGCGCTCGAGGATCGCGGCCAGCGACTCTTTGAGCTTGGACCCCGGCATCTTGACCGTGTCGAACTGCGCGCTGTTCGCGTTGCGAAGGCGCGTCAGCATGTCGGCGATCGGGTCGGTCATCGTCATCGTCGCACCTCCCTCACCAGCTGGCCTTGGTCACGCCGGGGATCTCCCCGTTGTGGACCATTACGCGCAGGCAGATCCTGCACAAACCGAACTTCTTGTAGACACTCCTCGGGCGCCCGCACCGCTGGCACCTCGTGTACCCGCGCACCTTGAACTTCGGGGTGCGCTGCTGCTTGTTGATCAGGGCCTTCTTCGCCATGGGGCTAGCGCGTCTCCTGTCGGAATGGGAAGCCGAAGGCCGAGAGGAATGCTCGGCCCTCGTCGTCGTTGCGGGCGGTGGTCACGATCGTGACGTCGAAGCCACGCTGCGTGTCGATGCGGTCGTAGTCGATCTCGGGGAAGATCAGCTGGTCGTTGATGCCGAAGGTGTAGTTGCCGTGGCCGTCGAAGGACTTGGGCGACAGGCCGCGGAAGTCGCGGATCCTCGGGATCGCGAGGCTGATCAGCCGGTCGAGGAACTCCCAGGCCCGGTCGCCGCGAAGCGTCACCTTCACCCCGATGGGCATGTCCTCGCGCAGCTTGAAGTTCGCGATCGACTTCTTCGCGCGCGTGACGACGGACTTCTGGCCGGCGATGAGGTCCAGGTCGCGCTGGGCGCCCTCGATCAGGGACTGCTGGACCGTGGCGCGTCCCACGCCCGAGTTGAGGACGATCTTGTCGAGGCGAGGCACCTGCATGATGTTGGCGAGGCCGAGCTCGTCCTTCAGCGCGGGGCGAACCTCGGCTGCGAACCGCTCCTTCAGCCTCGGGGCGCTCACAGCTGCTCCCCGCACTTGCGGCAGAANNGTGGCCCTCGAGTGGCGCTTGGCGATGTTGAGGCTGTCGAGGATCACCGCGTTGCGCTTGATGAGCACGGTGAGCACATCTGCCGTCTCGCCGCGGTGCTTGCCCGCGAGCACGATCACGTGGTCGCCCTTCTTCAACTTCATCACAGCACCTCCGGTGCCAGCGAGATGATCCGCATGAACTTCTTGTCGCGCAGCTCGCGACCGACGGGACCGAAGATGCGCGTGCCCCTCGGCTGCTGCTGGTCGTTGATCAGCACCGCCGCGTTCTCGTCGAAACGGATGTAGCTGCCGTCGGGGCGTCGGCGCTCCTTGGACGTGCGGACGACGACGCACTTGACGACGTCGCCCTTCTTGACGGCCGCACCCGGGATCGCGTCCTTCACGGTCGCGATGAACATGTCGCCGATCGAGGCGTAGCGGCGGCGCGAGCCGCCCAGCACGCGGATGCAGAGCACCTCGCGCGCGCCGGAGTTGTCCGCCACCTTGAGCCTCGACTCCTGCTGGATCATCGTGCACGCTCGACGATCTCGGTCAGGCGCCAGCGCTTGAGCTTGGAGATCGGCCGCGTCTCGACGATGCGGACGACGTCGCCCACCTTGGCCTCATTGCGCTCGTCGTGCGCGTAGAGGCGCTTGGTGCGCAGCACGGTCTTGCCGAAGCGCCGGTGGCGCACACGGTCACGGACGGCCACCACGATCGACGACTGCATCTGGTCGCTGACCACCACGCCCTCGCGCACCTTGCGCGAGTTCTCGCGGGTCGTCGGCTGGTCATCGGTCGTCATCGGGCCCCACTTCCCTGCAGCGCCTCAGCGGCGGCGATCTCGCGCTCGCGGAGCACCGTCAGCATCCGGGCGATGTCGCGCCGGACGTTCCTGAGGCGCGACGAGTTGTCGAGCTGACCCGTCGCGAACTGGAAGCGAAGGTTGAACAGCTCCTTGCGTGCGTCGGCGAGCCGGTGGACGAGCTCTTCGTCCCCGAGCGCCGCGAAGTCAGCGACTTTGGTCATCACACCGTCACCTCGGACGTGCCGTGGGTCCCGGGGCGCACGACGAACTTGGCCTTGATCGGCAGCTTCTGGATGGCCCGCTCCATGGCGGAGCGCGCGAGCACGACGTCGACACCACCGAGCTCGAAGAGCATCCGGCCGGGCTTGACCACCGCGACCCAGTGCTCGGGGTTGCCCTTGCCCGAGCCCATCCGCGTCTCGGCGGGCTTCTGGGTGACGGGCTTGTCNNACCTTGCCGCCGCGTCGGACGTGGCGGGTCATCGCGACTCGCGCGGCCTCGATCTGGCGCGCGGTCAGCCACCCCGGCTCCAGGGCCTGGATGCCGAAGTCGCCGAAGTTGAGCGTGGTGCCGCCCTTGGCGTCCCCCTTGTTGCGGCCTCGCTGCTGCTTGCGGTGCCGAGTCTTGCGCGGCATCAGCATCTCAGTCCACCTCCTTGCGGAAGTGCGGTGCCTCGTGGTGGTCGTGCGCGGTGCGGCGCTCGATCTCCTCTTCGGCGCGGAGGCGCGCCTCCAGCTCGTCGGGCTCGCTCGGTGCGGCGACGAGGTCCGGCGGCGTGACCTCGATGGCCGCGTCGTCGCCATCGACCTCGACGTCGACGTCGACGTCGGACGTGGCGGCCGGCTCGCTCGCGGCGACTGCCTGGGCGTCGTCGTCGGTCTGGGCCTCGTCGGCGGCCGCGGCGGCCGCGGCAGCGGCCCCGACGCGTCGCCTGCCGCTGCCCGCGGTCACGAGGCGCGGCGAGGTGCTGGCCGGACCTGCACCCGCACCCGAGGCGTCGCCGACAGCCATGGCGGCCTCGCGGGAGATCTTCTCGTCGATCGACACGGTGTAGGGCAGCTGATCGCCCTTGTAGATCCAGACCTTGACGCCGATGCGGCCCGTCGAGGTCTTCGCCTCGCGGATGCCGTAGTCGATGTCCGCGCGCAGCGTGTGCAGTGGGACGCGACCCTCGCGGTAGGACTCCTTACGGCTCATCTCGGAGCCTCCGAGCCGACCCGAGCACTGAACGCGCACGCCGAGCGCGCCTGCCTTCTGGACGGTCTGGATCGCGCGCTTCATGGCGCGGCGGAACGCGACTCGCCGGACGAGCTGGTCGCAGATGCCCTGGGCGATGAGGGCGGCGTCGAGCTCGGGCTGCTTGATCTCCTGGATGTTGAGCGACACGCGGTTCGCCTGGCCCGTGATCTCCTCGATGTGCTTCTTCAGGCGGTCCGCCTCCGCGCCGCGGCGCCCGATCACGATGCCGGGCCGCGCGGTGTGGATGTCGACGCGCGTGCGGTCGCCGTTGCGCTCGACCTCGATGCGGCTCACCGCGGCGCTCTCGAGCTGCGTGTTCAGGTAGTCGCGGATCTTCCAGTCCTCGATGACGTAGTCGCGGTAGGTGCGCTCGTTGAACCAGCGCGACTTCCAGTCCGTCGTGATGCCGAGCCGAAACCCGTAGGGGTTGACCTTCTGGCCCATCAGTGCGTGGTCTCCTCGCCCGACTCGTCAACGACGGGTGTCGCTGGTGTCGGCTCGTCGTCGGTGGCGTCGATCGCCGGCTCGGCATCGGACGACACGGTCGCCCAGGCGTCCGCCTCGGTCGCCGCGCCCGCGTCCAGGTCGGTGGCGTCGAGCGCCGCGGACGCCTCGCCCTCGAGCTGCGCCTGCTCCCCTGCCGCGGCCGCCTCGGCCGCCGCCTCCTCGCGGACGACCTCTCGCTTGTGGGCGTGGGACTGCTGGTCCGCGCGGCGCCGCGAGCCCGCCACGCGCCTCGAGCGCGAGGCGCCGTCGGTGTCGCGAGCGGCGCGCAGCCGCGCGAGCTCGCGCTCGCCCATGCGAGCCACGATGATCGTGACGTGGCATGAGCGCTTGCGGATGCGCCCGGCACGCCCCCGCGCACGCGGCCGGAACCGCTTGGCGGTGGCGCCCTCGTCGGCGAACGCCGAGGCGATGTAGAGCTCCTCTTGGACCTGGCCGTCATTGTTGACCGCGTTGGCGACGGCCGACGCGAGGACCTTGGCGACGACGGAGGCGGCCTCGCGCGGGGTGCCGGCCAGGATCTCCTGAGCGCTCGTCACGTCCCTGCCGCGCACGAGGTCGAGGACCAGTCGGGCCTTGGACGCCGACATGTGATAGTGGCGCAGCACCGCGCGGGTGCCCGGACGCTCGTTGGTGTGGGTGACCGGCATCAGCGACGCACCGACTTTTCCTGGCCCGCGTGGAACCGGAACGTCCTCGTCGGGGCGAACTCGCCCAGCTTGTGGCC
>PLCI01000141.1 GCA_003135595.1 Acidimicrobiaceae bacterium
CCTTACGACATCGTCGTGGACGGCACGGATAATTTTCCGACCCGCTACCTTGTCAACGACGCCTGTGTGCTGACGGGCAAGCCGAATGTCTACGGCTCGATCTTCCGCTTCGAGGGGCAGGTGACCGTCTTCGACTCCACGAGGGGGCCGTGCTACCGCTGCTTGCTGCCCGAGCCGCCGCCCGCCGAGCTCGCCCCGAGCTGCGCGGAGGCAGGGGTGCTCGGCGTGCTGCCCGGCATCATCGGGTCGATCCAAGCGCTCGAGGCGATCAAGCTCCTCCTCGGACTCGGCGACCCGCTGATCGGCAGGCTGCTCACCTACGACGCGCTCGAGGAGTCGTTCCGGACGTTCTCGGTGCGCAAGGACCCCGAGTGCCCCGCGTGCGGCGCCGGAGCGGGCGAGCTCGTGCTCGCCGACTACGACGAGCTCTGCATGCCGCACGCGCGGTCGTGACCGATCCGTTCTGCGAGGGCCAGATCGTCACGGTGTTCCGCTCGAGGCTGCGCGAGGATGCCGATCCGCGCTACGAGGCGCTCGACAGCTCGCTGCGCGCCCGCGCGGCCGAGCTGGGTGGCCTGGTCGAGGTGAAGAGCTTCGTGGCCGACGACGGCGAGCGCGCGACGCTCGTCACCTTCACCGACCGCGTCAGCCACGAGCGCTGGGCCAACGACGACGAGCACCGCGCTGCCCAGCGACTCGGGCGCTCGTCGGTGTACGCCGAGTTCTCGATCCAGGTCGCCGAGTGCCTGAGCGCGTGGGCGTTCACGGCTCCCGACTAGGGCCACTCGCCCGCGAGCAGCCTGCGATACGCCGCCTGGTGCTCGCGGACCACGACGTCGACCCGGTGATCGGCCGCCTGGGCGCGCCCCGCCTGGACGAGTCGTGCGCGCAGCGTCGCGTCTCGTGCGTGCTCGAGCGCATCGGCGAGCGCGCGGGGATCCCGTGGGGTCGCAAGGAGCCCGGAGACCTGGTCGACGACCGTGTCGGTCGTGCCGGGGCACGCTGTCGCGACGACCGCGACGCCGACGGCCATCGCCTCGAGCACCACGGTCGGCTGGCCCTCCCACACCGAGGCGAGCGCGAGCACGTCGGCGCCCCCGAGCACCGCGCGCGCGTCGTCGAGCCACCCGCTCAGCACGATTCGACCTGCGAGGCCGAGGCCCTCGATCTCTGCTCGCACCGCATGCTCCAGCGGGCCGCCGCCGATGAGCACGCCCGAGGTGCCAGGCGCGAGCCCGAGTGCGCGCACGAGGGTGACCGGGTCCTTCTGCTCGGTGAGCCTCGCGGGCGTGACGCACAGCAGCGTCGTGGGGTCGAGGCCGAAGCGCACCGCGAGCTCGTCGCGCCCAAGCGGCTCGGGCATCTGCGGCACGGCGTTGTTGAGCAACCTGCTCGCCACGCCGTGCGCCGCGAGCAGGCGCCGGGGGCCCTCGCCGCACGAGGCGACCGCGACACGGCTGGCTCGCACCATGAGCGCGGTGCGGCGGACCCGAACAGGGTCGACGCCGTGGCACGTGACGAGGGATCGTCGCCGTGCGCCGAGCGAGAGGAACGGGCTGAGGCGAAGCCCGTGGGCGTGGACAACCTCGGGGGACAGCTCGGCATCGAGTGAATGCAGCGCGCTCGCGAACGCGGTGGCGGTGCGCGCGCTCAGCGCCGGGAGCCGACGGACCTCGACGCCACCAGCGTCGAGGTCCCCTGGCCCGCTCGCGACGACCACCTCGCAGCCCGCCGCCGCAAGGCCCCGGGCGAGGAGGCCCACCTGGACCTGCATCCCGCCAGGCCCCCCGTTCGCGACGACAAGGAGCACGCGCGACGGTGCCGGCACGCGGCCATCGTTGCACGCGTCGTGCGGGGATCCTTCGACTCGGTCGTATCGTGGCGAGGGTGGCCGCCGACGCGAACCGACGACTGACGGACTCAGGGATCGAGGTCCGAGCGCGCTACGGGCCCGACGACCTGGCCGGCCACGACCTCGCGGCGTCGCTCGGTGAGCCCGGGTCGTTCCCGTACACACGGGGCGTCCACGCCAGGATGTACCGCGAGCGGCTCTGGACGATGCGCCAGTACGCGGGGTTCGGCACTGCCGAGGCGACCAACGAGCGGTTCAAGTTCCTGCTCGCCGCCGGNNGCCGAGGGCGAGGTCGGCAAGGTCGGGGTCGCGATCAGCTCGATCGAGGACATGCGACTGCTGCTCGCCGGGCTGCCGCTCGACGAGGTGACGACCTCGATGACGATCAACGCGACGGCCTCGACGCTCCTGTTGCTCTACGAGCTCGTGGCCGCCGAGCAGGGCGTCGAAGCGACGGCCCTGCGCGGGACCATCCAGAACGACATCCTGAAGGAGTACGTGGCGCGGGGCACCTACATCTACCCGCCGCGTCCCTCCATGCGCCTCGTGACCGACACGTTCGCGTACTGCCGCGAGCACCTGCCGCAGTGGAACACGATCTCCATCTCGGGCTACCACATCCGAGAGGCGGGCTCGACGGCCGCACAGGAGGTCGCCTTCACGCTCGCCGACGGCATCGCCTACGTCGAGGCCGCGCTCGCCGCCGGCCTCGAGGTCGACGAGTTCGCCCCGAGGCTCAGCTTCTTCTTCAACGCGCACAACAACCTCTTCCAGGAGGTCGCGAAGTTCCGAGCGGCTCGGCGGCTCTGGGCGCGGATCATGACCGAGCGGTTCCACGCCCAGGACCCGAGGTCCTCGATGCTGCGCTTCCACGCCCAGACGGGCGGGTCGACGCTGACCGCCCAGCAGCCAGAGAACAACATCGTGCGCGTGTCGATCCAGGCGCTCGCGGCTGTCCTGGGCGGCACCCAGAGCCTGCACACCAACGGCTTCGACGAAGCGCTGAGCCTCCCCACCGAGCGCGCTGCAAAGCTCGCGCTGCGCACCCAGCAGGTGATCGGCTTCGAGTCGGGGGTCGTCGACACCGTCGACCCGCTCGGGGGCTCGTTCTTCGTCGAGTCGCTGACCGACGAGCTCGAGGAGCGCGCCGTCGCGTATCTCGAGGAGATCGACCGGCGTGGTGGCGCCGTCGCTGCGATCGAGGCGGGCTACATGCAAGGAGAGATCGAGTCAGCCGCCTACGCGGACGCGAGGTCCGTCGACGACGGGACCCGGATCGTCGTCGGGGTCAACCGCTTCGTCGACCAGGTGCCCGAGACGCCCGAGCTGTTCCCCGCCGACCCCAAGCTCCAGGCGGCCCAGATCGAGCGCGTCCAGAAGCTGAAGGCGAACCGAGAAGACGGCGCGGTCGCCGCGGCCCTGCGCGACGTCGAGGCGGCCGCCCGGGGCACCCAGAACCTCCTCGTCCCGATGCGCGCCGCGCTGGCAGCTCGCGCGACGCTCGGCGAGGTGGCTGACGTGCTGCGCGGGGTCTTCGGGGTCTACCGACCCGGCTGAGCGCGCGAAAGCCCGGCGCCGAGCCCGCCGCGCAAGTCCGCGTCGGTCGCGACGTCGATCCCCGTCATCGCGAGCGCGATCGCGCCGTCGAGCACGGCGCGATCCGCAGAGGCCGTCGCGCACGCCGCAGCGAAGTTCGGCTGGTGGTTGACCGACCCCATGGCGTCGATCCCGATCAGCGGATGGATCGACGGGATGCGCAGCGAGACGTTCGCCATGTCCGTCGAGATCGTGGGCCGCGGCTCGTGGTCGTCGGCGGCGAAGCTGCGGCCGAGGGCCTCGGCGTGCCGGCGATACGACGCGAGCAGGCCGGGGTCCGAGATCATGTGCGAGTACGGCGGACCGACCTCCTCGAGCAGCACCGTGGCGCCGGTGGCCGTGGCGCCCGCGACGAAGCACGCCTCGACGCGCGCACGCAGCGCACGCAGCCGGTCGGCCTCGACGCTGCGGCACATGAAGCGCCCGACGACATGTGCCGGGATGATGTTGGCGGCGGCACCGCCTGCGACCACCACGCCGTGGACCTGGTCGCCCGGTGCGAGCTGCTGGCGCAAGAGCCCGATCGCGACCTGGGCGATCGTCATGGCATCCGCGGCGTTCACGCCCCGCCACGGTGCCGCCGACGCGTGCGCCTCGGTGCCCGTGTAGGTCACGTCGAAGTGATCGACCGCGAGGCACGTCGCCTCCAGGCGGTCCGACGGCCAAGGGTGCACCATCATCGCCACGTCGAGGCCGTCGAACGCGCCGGCGTCGAGCATGAGTATCTTGCCGCCGCCGCCCTCCTCGGCAGGGGTGCCGAGGATGACCACCGTCGCACCGACGTCGTCGGCGACCGCGGCGAGCCCGATCGCCGCGCCCACCGAGCTCGCCGCGATCACGTTGTGGCCGCAGGCGTGGCCGACGCTGGGCAGCGCGTCGTACTCCGCGCAGACGCCGATGCGCACCGGTCCCGAGCCCGCCGTCGCGACGAACGCCGTCTCGAGCCCGCACACGCCGCGCTCGACGTCGAATCCCTCCCGTGCGAGCAGCTCAGTGACAGCCGTCGCTGCCCGGTGCTCCTCGAACGCGGTCTCGGGGTGGGCGTGCAGGTCGTGGCTGAGCGAGACCAGCGCCTCGGCGCGCCCCCGAACCGCGCTCTGTGCGATGGCCCCTGGGGTCGTCACGCGATCACCGCGACGACGTCGCCTGCCCCGACACCGTCGCCCGCGGCGACCCGCAACTCGACGACGGTGCCCGCGGTGTCGGCGACCACGGCGTTCTCCATCTTCATCGCCTCGAGGATGCACACGGTCTGGCCCGGCTCGACGAGGTCACCCTCTGCGACGAGGACCTTCACGACGGTGCCCTGCATCGGCACCGTGATCTCACCCGAGCCGCTGCCGGTCACCCCGGCGTGGCTCACGCGCCGCGACGGCTTGGCGACGGCGGGCCCCCCGGCGCCGCCCGCAGGGAGCCAGACGTCGACCGCGAACCGCCGCCCGTTCACCTCGGTCGTCACCGATGCTCGAGAGCGACCCTCCGGAGGCGCGTCGAGGGACTGGGACGCTGACCCGACCGAGCTCAGGTCGAGGCGCTCCTCGACCCACTTCGTCGAGTGGGTCCCCGCGATGAAGTCGGGGTGCGACAGGATCGCGACGTCCGCGGGGATGGTCGTCGCGACCCCCTCGATGCGGGTCTCGTCGAGCGCGCGGAGCATGCGCCGGCGCGCCTGCTCGCGGTCCGCCCCCCACGTCACGAACTTCGCGATGAGGTTGTCGTAGAACTGGCTCACGGTGTCGCCCGCGGCGTAGCCCGCGTCGATGCGGATCCCGGGGCCTGCGGGCGGGTCGAACACGCGCAGCGTGCCGGGCGAGGGGAGGAACCGCCCGCCCGCAGGGTCCTCGGCGTTGACGCGGACCTCAATGGCGTGGCCCCTCGCGTTCGCCCGCACGTCGTCCTGGGTGAAGTCGAGCGCCTCGCCCGACGCGATCCGCAGCTGCCACTCGACCAGGTCGAGCCCCGTCACGAGCTCGGTGACGGGGTGCTCCACCTGGAGGCGCGTGTTCATCTCGAGGAAGAAGAAGTCGCCGTCTTGGAAGAGGAACTCGACGGTGCCCGCGTTGACGTAGCCGCAGCCAGCCGCGGCGCGGACCGCGGCGTCACCCATCGCGGCGCGCTGGGCCTCGGTCAGCCCCATCGCGGGGGACTCCTCGATCAGCTTTTGGTGACGGCGCTGGCATGAGCAGTCACGCTCACCGAGCCACAGCGTGGTGCCCTGCGTGTCGGCGAGGACCTGGACCTCGAGGTGACGCGGCCACGACAGGTACCGCTC
The DNA here is from genome assembly GCA_003135595.1 of Acidimicrobiaceae bacterium. Classification (GTDB taxonomy): domain Bacteria; phylum Actinomycetota; class Acidimicrobiia; order Acidimicrobiales; family RAAP-2; genus Palsa-459. Next base: position 5,721 of record PLCI01000141.1, read on the forward strand.
CACGTAGGACTCGGCGCGCCCGAAGTACGCGAGCGCCTCGCGCCCGGCGGCGTCCAGGGCCTCGGCTGCCTCGTCCTTCGAGCGCACGACCTTCATCCCGCGCCCGCCGCCGCCGTACGCGGCCTTGATTGCGACCGGCCAGCCGAACTGCTCGCCGAATGCGATGACCTCGTCGGGGGAGCCCAGCGGCTCGGATCGCCCCGGCACGGTCGCGACCCCGGCGCGCTCGGCTGCATGCCTAGAGGAGATCTTGTCGCCCATGATCTCGATCGACTCCGGCGACGGCCCGATGAAGGTCACGCCCATCGAGGTCACGGCGCGTGCGAAGTCCGCGTTCTCCGAGAAGAACCCGTAGCCCGGGTGCACGCCGTCGGCGCCGCACGCCGAGAGCACCTCGGTGATCCGATCGACGTTGAGGTAGCTGTCCTTTGCGCTCTGTCCACCCAGCGAGTACGCCTCGTCGGCGAGGCGCACGTGCATCGCGTCTCGATCGAGCTCCGAGTAGACCGCGACCGTGCCGACGCCGAGCTCCCGGCACGTCCGAATGACGCGGACCGCGATCTCTCCGCGGTTCGCGATGAGCACCTTGTCGAGCACCGATTCCTCCCGGGTGCCCACCAGGGTTCGGCAGGCACGAGAACCCTATGGTGTCGACGGTGCGGGCGTCGTCCTTCGCGGTCCATCGCTTCGTTGACATCGACTCCACGAACGACTGGCTGCTGGCAGCGGCTCGCGGCGGCGCGCTGGACCGGACCGCCGCGGTCGCGGACTTCCAACGCCGTGGCCGCGGGCGGCTCGACCGTCGCTGGGAGGCGCCGCCGGGGACCGCGCTCTTGTGCTCGGTGCTCCTCCGGGTCCCCCTGGCGGTCGAGGACCGGCACCTCGCGAGCGTCGCGGTCTCGCTGAGCGCGATCGAGGCGCTCCACGCGGTCGCACCGTGCGCCGTCGGGCTCAAGTGGCCGAACGACCTCGTGGTCGAGGACCAAAAGCTCGGCGGAGTCCTCGCAGAGACCGAGGGGACCGAGGACGCCGATGGTCGAGTCGCCCTCGTCGTCGGGCTCGGCCTCAACTTGTCGACGACGGGCCCGTCTGACGCGGGCGGCACCTCGCTGCTCGACGCGACCGGCACGATGCCCGACCGTGACCAGCTGCTCGATGCGTATCTCGACGTGCTGTCGGTGCGCGCGGACGAGCTCTGCTCGGCGACGGGACGCGCCGCGCTGCTGTCGGCGTACCGCGAGCACCTCGTCACACTCGGACGTGCCGTACGAGTGACGCTCCACGACACTTCGATCGAAGGCATCGCGACGGCCATCACCGACCACGGACACCTCGTTGTCACGACGGCGGACGCCAGCCACGTCATCGCTGCGGGCGACGTCGTGCACGTGCGGGCGCCACACCTCTAGGTGCGCGGCGTCCCCGAGTAACATCGAGCACGTGCGGTTGCTCGTCACCGGTGGCGCCGGTTTCATCGGATCGAACTTCGTTCGCTACTGGGTCGAGCGGCATCCCGACGACCTGGTCGTCGCCTACGACGCCCTGACCTACGCGGGCAACCGGGCGAACCTCGACGACGTGAAGGACCGCGCGCCGTTCGTGCACGGCGACATCTGCGATCTCGACTTCGCCGAGCGCACGATGAAGGACTTCGCGATCGACACGGTGGTCAACTTCGCCGCCGAGTCGCACAACTCGCTCGCCATCCTCGACCCCGCGAAGTTCTTCACGACGAACGTGCTCGGCACCCAGTCGATCCTCGAGGCTGCCCGTCGCAACGACGTGACGAGGTTCCATCACATCTCGACGTGCGAGGTCTACGGGGACATGGACCTCGACGACCCTGGTGCGTTCACCGAGGAGAGCCCCTACCGGCCCCGGACGCCGTACAACGCGGCCAAGGCCGGCGGCGACCACGCGGTGCGGGCGTACTTCGAGACGTTCGAGCTGCCGATCACGATCACCAACTGCTCGAACAACTACGGCCCGTACCAGTTCCCCGAGAAGGTGATCCCGGTCTTCACCACGAAGGCCATGGACGACCTGCCGATCCCGCTGTACGCGTCGACGCAGAACCGCCGTGAATGGCTGCACGTCCTCGACCACTGCGCGGCCATCGAGGTCGTGCTGCAGCGGGGCCGGATCGGCGAGACGTACCACGTCGGCTCCGGCGTCGAGAAGTCCATCGAGCAGATCGCCGACACCGTGCTCGAAGCGCTCGGCAAGCCCGCGTCGCTCAAGACGATCGTCCCGGACCGACCGGGCCACGACCGCCGCTACCTGCTCGACATCACGAAGATCCGCACCGAGCTCGGCTGGACGCCNNGAGTGGGGCAAGGCTGGTTGATGCGGGTCCTCGTGACCGGTGCATCCGGACAGCTGGGCACTGACCTCGTCGACGCGCTCGAGGGCCGCATCCCGGTCGGCGGCGCGGCCACCGCGCTCCTCGGCGGCAGCCAGGTCGCTCCTGGGGAGTTCGACGTCATCTCGGTCACGCACGCCGACCTCGCAATCGAGGACGAGGGCGCCGTCGCGAAGGCGGTGGCCGCGGCGAGTCCCGACGTCGTCGTCCACCTCGCGGCCTACACCGCGGTCGATCGCGCCGAGACCGAGCCTGCGCTCGCCCGCGCGGTCAACGCCGCGGGCACGGCGAACGTGGCCGCTGCCGCGGGCGCGACCGGGGCGCACCTGGTCTATGCGTCAACCGACTACGTCTTTGACGGGACCAAGCGCGCCGCGTACGTCGAGGACGATCGCACCGGACCCCGCTCGGTGTACGGCGAGACGAAGCTCGGCGGCGAGCTCGCGTGCCCGCCGGACGCGACGATCGCGAGGATCTCGTGGGTCGCCGGCTACCACGGGCGCAACATCGTGCGCCTCGCGGTCGATCGCGCGCTGCGCGGCGAGTCGATGCGGTTTGTCGACGACCAGCGCGGGTGCCCGTCGTTCGCGGCCGACCTCGCCGGGGGTCTGGTCACACTGGTGCGTGAACGTCCCGCTGGCGTCGTGCACCTGACAAACACGGGATCGACGACCTGGTTCGAGCTGGTGCGCGCCGTGGTGGACGCCGCCGGCGGCGATCCGGGGTCGGTATCGGCGATCTCGACGTCGCAGCTCGATCCGCAACCCCTCGCGCCGAGGCCCGCGAACTCGGTGCTCCAGCCTGGCCGACTCTTGGCCGACGGATACGATCTTCTGCCGGCGTGGGAAGACGCGATGCACCGACTCGTGGCCGCGATCATCGAAGGGAGCACGCGTGACGCAGACTGATCGCTCGCCGATGCCCAAGGCAGGCGTGCGCCGCGTCGCAGTGGTGGGTGCGGGCTACGTCGGTCTCCCCACCGCGGCCGTGCTCAGCCACCACGGGCACATGGTCACGCTCGCCGAGCGCGACGAGCGCCGCCTCGAGGTGCTGCGAGAGGGTCGCTCGCCAATCGTCGAGCACGGGCTCGAAGAGATGCTGAAGGACGGGATGTCGACGGGCCGGCTCCGGACGGTCCGAAGCGCCGCAGAGGCCGTCGTCGGCGCGGAGTTCGTGTTCCTCTGCGTCGAGACCCCGCAGTCCGCCGATGGCTCCGCGGACCTGTCCTACATCACGGCGGCGGCATCGGAGATTGCGCCGCACCTGGCCGACGGGGCGATCATCGTGAACAAGTCGACCGTGCCGGTGGGCACGGTCGGGCTCGTCGAGCGCGTGCTCGGCCGCGCCGACGTCGTGGTCGTGTCGAACCCCGAGTTCCTTCGCGAGGGCACGGCCGTTGCCGACTCGCTCAACCCTGACCGCATCGTCGTCGGCGCCGACGACCGCGAGGCGGCGGCGCGCGTGGCCGAGCTGTTCAGCGACTCGGGCGCTCCCGCGGTGATCACCGACGCCACGACCTCCGAGCTCATCAAGTACGCCTCGAACGCGTTCCTCGCGACCAAGCTCACCTTCATCAACACGATGGCCGGGCTGTGCGAGGCCGTGGGCGCGGACGTCTTGGACCTCGTCCTGGGCGTCGGCTACGACAAGCGAATCGGCTTCGAGTTCCTGCGTCCCGGACCGGGCTGGGGGGGCTCGTGCCTCCCGAAGGACACCGCGGCGCTCGTCGCGATCTCCAACGCGGCGGGCTACGACGTCTCCATCGTGCGCGGCGCGATCTCGGGCAACGAGGAGCAGATGCGCCGGGTGGTCGCCAAGATCGCGACGGCCGTGGGCGGATCGGTCCGGGATCGCACGATCGGCGTGCTGGGGCTGTCCTTCAAGGCCAACACGGGCGACCGCCGGGACTCGCCGGCGCTGTCGATCACGAGGATGCTGGTGGCGGCCGGCGCGTCGATCCGGGCATTCGACCCGACCGTGAGCACCGAGGACGCCGACCAGCCCGACCTCACGCACCTGACGGTGTTCGACAGCGCCTACGAGGCGGTCACCGGCACGCACGCGATTGCGCTGCTCACCGAGTGGCAGGAGTTCCGCTGGCTCGACTACTCCAAGATCCGAGGGCTCGTCGCCAACCCAGCGATCGTCGACGCCCGCAACCTCCTCGAGAGCGGGCTCGTGCACCGGCTCGGCTTCTCGTACTCGGGTATCGGGCGATCGTGAGGGTCGTCGTCGCAGGTGGTGCGGGCTTCGTCGGCTCGCACCTCTGTGACGCGCTGCTCGCACGCGGCGACGACGTCATCGCCCTCGACAACCTCAGCACCGGCTCCGTGGAGAATCTCAAGGCCGCGGGCGAGCACGAGCGGTTCAGCCTCGTCGAGTGCGACGTGGCACGCGAGGTCCCGGTCCTGGGCGCGGTGGATGCCGTCCTGCACCTCGCGTCGCCAGCGTCGCCTCCTGCGTACCTCGCCATGCCGCTCGAGACACTCGCGGTCGGGAGCGAGGGCACGAGGCGCCTGCTCGAGCTTGCCGCAGGCAGCAGCGCCCGCTTCGTGCTCGCGTCCACGAGCGAGGTCTACGGTGACCCGCTCGAGCATCCCCAGCGCGAGGAGTACTGGGGGAACGTGAACCCGATCGGTCCACGAAGCGTCTACGACGAGTCGAAGCGATTCGCCGAGGCGCTGACGTTCGCGCACCACCGCGCGCTCGACGCGGCCATCGGCATAGCTCGGATCTTCAACACCTACGGTCCAAGGCTGTCTCCTGGCGACGGTCGGGTGGTGTCGACCTTCATCGCCCAGGCCCTGCGCGGCGACCCGCTCACGGTCTTCGGCGATGGCTCGCAGACGAGGAGCCTGTGCTACGTGAGCGACCTCGTCGCGGGGCTCATCGCGCTCCTCGACACCGACGTCATCGGGCCCGTCAACCTTGGCAACCCGCTCGAGTTCACCGTGCTCGAGATCGCACAGCGCGTGCTCGAGGCAACCGGCTCAGCGTCGACGATCGTCTACGACGCGCTGCCGACCGACGACCCGACACGGCGGCGCCCCGACATCGCGAGGGCGGCCGCGCTGCTCGGCTGGTCGCCGGTGGTCTCGTTCGAGACGGGCCTCGCACGAACGATCGAGTACTTCCGGTCCATCGTCTTGTAGCGGTCATCGGGGCACTGCGTGCCCGTTCGCTAGCCTTGCTCGACCGCAAGAGGAGCCCGAGAGCGAAATGCGCACACTTCCGCCCATCGAGTACAAGACGCTGACCGTCTTGATGCCCGTGTTCAACGAGCAGTCGACGGTCAAAGAGATCGTCTCTCGGTGCCTCCTCGTCGAGCTCCCCTTGGAGATCGACCTCGTGATCGTCGACGACGGCTCGAGCGACGAGACCGCCGAGGTGCTCGCGACGATCGAGGACCCGAAGGTGCGCGTGCTGACGCACGCGACGAACCAGGGCAAGGGCGCGGCCCTTCGCACCGGGCTGTCCGCGGCGACCGGGGACCTCGTCATCGTCCAGGACGCCGACCTCGAGTACAACCCCGAGGACTGGCGGGTGCTCTTGGGCCCGGTCCTCGAGGGCCGCGCGGTCGCGGTCTACGGCAATCGCTTCTCGGGCAGCGGCAAGAACATGTCGGGGCTCCATCGTTTCGGCAACCGGTTTCTGTCCCTCGTCACGAGCGTGCTCTACGCCAAGAAGTTGAACGACATGGAGACGTGCTACAAGCTGTTCGATCGCCGCGTCATCGCGCCGATCAAGGTCATCTCGGACCGATTCGACTTCGAGCCGGAGATCACGGCCAAGGTGCTTCGCCAAGGCTACGACATCGTCGAGGTCCCCATCAGCTACGCCGGCAGGGAGTTCCACGAGGGCAAGAAGATCACCTGGCGCGACGGGTTCGGCGCCATCCGCGCGCTGATCCGTTTCCGGTTCTCCCGGACCCTGTGAGCCCCGCCGCACCGCGGCGACCGACGGTCGGCTGCGTCATCGTCGACTTCAACGCGGGTTCGCACCTCGTCAACGCGGTCGAGTCGGTGCTGTCGTCGGGGGTGCGCGACGTCGTCGTCGTCGACAACGCGGGTGCGGGCTCGTCCTCCCGAGCGCTCGGCGAGCTCGCGAGCCTCGTGCACATCGTCGAGCCAGGGCGGAACCTCGGCTACGGGGCGGGGGCAAACCGCGGCATCGCCGCTCTTGGCGACGCGGAGCTCGTCGTGGTGGCGAACGCCGACGTCGTCGTGCATCCCGGTGCGCTCGACGTCCTTGGGGACGCGATGCAGGCCAACCCGTCATGGGGGATCGCGGGTCCGACGATCCGCAACGAGACGGGCACGAGGTACCCGTCGATGCGCCAGTTCCCGAACGTCTTCGACGCGGTCGGGCACGCGACGCTCGGCCGGGTGTGTCCGACGAACCCCTTCACGCGGCGCTATCGAGAGACGGACCCAGCCCCCGACGGGACCACCGACTGGGTCTCTGGGTCGTGCCTGATCCTCCGACGGGCGGTCTTCGAGGAGCTCGGTGGCTTCGACGAGCGCTACTTCATGTTCGCCGAGGACATGGACCTCTGCTGGCGCGCGAAGCGAGCGGGCCATCAGGTCGGCACCGCGCCGGACGCCGTGGTGACCCACGTCGAGGGTGTGTCGCGCCGCGTGGCGCCGTACCGGATGCAGGTCGCGCACCACCGCAGCGCGCTGCGCTTCGCGGTGCGCACGACGAGCGGCCCCGCTCGGCTGCTGCTCCCGCTCGCCGTGATCGTCCTCGCCGCGCGACTCGTCGTCGTCCTGGCGATCACGACGCCGAAGCGTGCCGAGTAGCTGGCGCTGGCCCAGGCAGCGCTGATCGCCCGATGGGCGGGCACCGGAGCCGGTCACCTACGCTCTGCGTG
>PLCI01000053.1:0-3137 GCA_003135595.1 Acidimicrobiaceae bacterium
GGTGCTCGCGGTCGGCGACGAGCGGTTCCAGGCCAAGTGCCTCGACCGGATCCGGACGTTCCAAGAGGAGGGTCGGACGATCCTGTTCGTCTCGCACGCTGCCGACCAGATCCGCGCGATCTGCGACCGCGTCATCGTGCTCGACAGCGGCCGCATGCTGACCGACGCGTCGCCCGGCGAGGCGGTGCGGGTCTTCCGCGAGAGCCTCGGTGGCGCGCCCGCGGCCGACGAGCTGGGAGCGCCCAACCGCCAGTTGCGCGCGAGTCGCAACGTCGAGATCCTCGGCGTCGACGTCGTCGGCGGCGCGCGCGTGCACACCGGCGACGCGCTGCGCCTGCGAATCGGCCTGCGGACCAAGGAGCCCGTCGCCGCGGGCGTCGTGCTCGAGATCCACACACTGAACGGCGAGCTGCTCGTGCGCACGGACCCCGACGACGTGCAGAGCCAAGTCGAGATCCCCGGTGGCGAGTGCGTGGTCACCCTCGACGTGGACAGCTTCGACGTGCTGGACGGCGCCTACCAGGTCAACGTCGGCATCGTGGGACACCACGGCACCACGATCTACGACTGGCGCGAGTGCGCGACGTCGATCGAGGTCATCTACGAGGGGCGCGCCGCCGGCACGCTCGCGATCGTCCCGAAGGTGGCAGTCGAGCCCCGTCCCTGGTACTAGTTCCGACGCACCGCCACGTCGTCGAGCCTCGGGAAGCGCCCGAGGCGCCCCACCCGTCCGAGCCGCGACACGTCGACCGGCCGGTCCGCAGCGGACAAGAGGCGCAGGTCGCCACGCGAGTTGCCGTAGGCGTAGAGCGGCCGGTCATCGCCCGTGTCGGCCACGCCGAGCTCGTCGAGGAGCGCGCGGACCTTGCGCAGCTTCTCGGTCCCTCGGCAGTTGCGCCCCTCGTAGCGGCCGGTCAGCGTGCCGGCGGCGTCGACGGCGAGCTCGGTCGCCGCGCAGCCCTGGGCGCCGATGCTGGCGGCGATCCGGCGCACGTAGAGCGCAGGCGAGGCCGAGACGACGACGACGACGTGACCCGCGTCGAGGTGCTCGCCGAGTCGTGCCGCGACCTCTGGGCGCACCGCGGTGCGCAGGTGCTCGTCGGCGAACTGCTCGGACACGGCCGTCACGTCGCGCAGGTCGCGTCCCTCGAGCAGGGCGCTGAAGAGCGACTCTTTGGCGGCGTCCGCGGCGTGCCCGGACCGGATCGCCCCCGCGATCAGCGCCGGGCTGTGCCGTGCGATGCTCGCGCGCACCGCGGGCCGCCCCGCGACCGCGCTCAGCCAGTGCACCACGCTGCCGCCCTGGGTGAGCGTGCCGTCCAGATCGAACGCCGCGACGGCAGGCGCCGCGGCGTAGGGGGAGGTCGGTGCCATGTCCTCGCGCCAGTCTCGCACCGGCGGGCCGCGACCCGATAATCCAGAGCAAACCGATCCGGAATAGGCGCGACGCGCCGACTGCTCGCTACACTGGCGCCGACGCACTGACCCGCAAGGAGCACTCATGGCACTTCGACTCGGCGACCAGGCCCCGGACTTCACCGCGGCGACGACAGAGGGCACGATCAGCCTCTACGACTACCTCGGGGACAGCTGGGGCATCNNGACTTCGACAAGCGCAACACCAAGCTGCTCGGCCTGTCGGTCGACTCGGTCGACTCGCACCAGGGCTGGAAGGGCGACATCGCCGAGACGCAGGGCACGGCGCTCAACTTCCCCCTCATCGCCGACGAGGACCGCAAGGTCGCCGANNGCCTACGACATGATCCACCCCAACGCGAACGACACGCTCACCGTGCGCAGCGTCTTCGTGATCGGCCCGGACAAGAAGGTCAAGCTGACGCTCACGTACCCTGCGTCGACGGGACGCAACGTGGACGAGATCATCCGCGTGCTCGACTCGCTGCAGCTGACCGCTGACTACAAGGTCGCGACGCCGGCCAACTGGAAGGACGGCGAGGACGTGATCATCGTGCCCGCGGTCTCCGACGACGAGGCCAAGGAGCGGTTCCCGAAGGGCTTCACCGCGATCAAGCCCTACCTGCGGACCACGCCCCAGCCGAACCGCTAGCAGCCTGCTGCGGCGCGGCAGGCCCGGCTCAACCGGAGGAACCCACGTGCCCCTGCCCGCCCACGCCGCCGGCACCATTTCGATCGCTGACCGCGACGTGCACCGGCTCGGCTACGGGGCGATGCGCATCACCGGCCCGGGCATCTGGGGGTGGCCCGCCGATCGCGACGAGGCGGTCCGGGTGCTGCGCCTCGCCGTCGAGCTCGGCGTCGACTTCATCGACACCGCNNGCGACCAAGGCGGGGCTGCTGCGCACCGGCCCGGGGCGCTGGTACCCGTGCGGGCGGCCCGAGTACCTGCGCCAGCAGTGCGAGCTGTCGCTCCGGCGCCTGGGCGTCGAGGCGCTCGACTTGTTCCAGCTGCACCGCATCGACGCCACGGTCGACCGTGACGAGCAGTTCGGCCTGCTCGCCGACCTGCTCGAGGAGGGCAAGGTCCGAGCCGTCGGGCTCTCCGAGGTCACCGCCGCAGAGCTCGCGGCGGCACGCGAGGTCGTGGACGTCGCCACCGTGCAGAACCACTACAACGTCGTCGAACGACGCAGCGACGGCGTCCTCGACGCGTGCGAGGCGGCCGGGATCGGCTTCATCCCGTACTTCCCGGTGGCCGCCGGCGAGCTCACCGGGCCACGCACCGCAGTCGCCGCCGTCGCCCAGGCCCTCGACGCGACCCCCTCGCAGGTCTCGCTCGCGTGGCTGCTGCAGCGAAGCGACGTCACCCTGCCGATTCCGGGCACGTCGTCGGTCGGGCACCTCGAGGAGAACTGCGCCGCAGCGGCGCTGCGCATCCCCGCGGACCAGCTGGCGGTCCTCGACGCGCTCGGGACGACGGGCTAGGCGCCGACCAGCTCCTCGCGCAGCTGGCGCTTCAGCACCTTGCCGGCGGGGTTCCTCGGCAGGTGCCCGTCTCGGAACCAGATCCTCGTCGGGACGTTGTAGCGGGCGAGCTTGGCCGCGACGTGCTCCTGCAGCGCCGCCTCCTCGATCTGGCTGGTCCCGCGCGTGATAACGACCGCGCCGACCTCCTCGCCGAGCGTGGGGTGCGGGATGCCGATGACGGCGCAGTCCGC
>PLCI01000053.1:3147-4601 GCA_003135595.1 Acidimicrobiaceae bacterium
GTCGCCGGTGTGCAGCCAGCCATTGGTGAAGACGAGCGCGGTCTCCTCGGGCCGGTTCCAGTAGCCGCGGACGACCTGGGGGCCGCGGACCCACAGCTCGCCGGTCACCTCGGGGCCCTTGGCGCGGTCTGGCGGCGGCTCGGCGCCCTCGAAGTCCTCGGGCACGACGGCGACGTCGGTCACGGGCACGGCAGGCCCGACCGAGTCGGGCCGCGCCACGTAGTCGGGACCCGCGTTCATGGCGGTCGCCGCCGACGTCTCGGTGAGGCCGTAGCCGTTGCCGGGCTGCCCGTCAGGGAAGGCCGCCTTGATGCGGCGCACGAGCTCGGGTGGTGCGGGTGCCCCGCCGTACGAGACGCTGCGCACCGAGGACGTGTCGCGGCTCGCGAAGGCGGGGGAGTCGAGGATCTGCAGCGCCATCGTCGGGACGCCGCCGAAGGTCGTGATGTGCTCGCGCTCGATCAGCTCGAGCGCCCGCTCGGCGTCGAAGTGGTGCATCAGCACGAGCTTGCCCCCCGACGCGGCGTTCACGACCATGCTCGCGAGGCAGCCCGTCGCGTGGAAGAGCGGCACCGAGAGCAGGAACGAGTTCTGCACGCCTGACGGCGGCGCGTCGGGGTCGCCGAAGCGCAGTTGCGCGCGCGCGCCGATGAAGAACAGGTTCATGAGGTTCGTGCAGGCGTTGCGGTGCGTGCCGACCGCACCCTTCGGCCGACCCGTCGTGCCCGACGTGTAGAAGATCGTGGCGTCGTCGTCGGGGTCCACGTCGATCGTGGGCGGTGTCGCGTCGCCAGCGACGTCGCCGATCACCTCGTCGTAGGCCCGCACGTCGGTCGCCCCGAAGTCGCCGGTGAGGTCAACGTCGCCGGATCGGTCCTCGGCCACCACCACGACGTGGCGCAGGAACTCGAGGTCCTCGAGGTGCGCCGAGAGGCGCCCGAGGCGCTCGGTGTCGCAGAACAGCATCCGCGCGCCGGAGTCCGAGAGCCCGTAGGCCAGGTCGTCGCCGGTCCACCACGCGTTGAGCGGGACCGCGACCGCGCCGACGGCGATGGCGGACCAGAACGCCACCACCCACTCGGGCAGGTTCCGCATCGCGATCGCGACCCGGTCCCCCCTGGCGACGCCCATCTCGAGGAGCCGCGATGCCATGGTGGACACCGCGCGATAGTGGCCGTCGAACGTGAGGCGCTCGTCCTCGTAGACGACGAAGTCCTTGTCCGCGTGGAGCGCCGAGAGGTCGAGGACGTTGCGAAGCGTCTTTGGCGCGTGCTTCCACACGCGGAGCTCGATGCCCCGGATCCTCGCGCTGCCGATCTCGAAGGGCTGGCCGGGCGCGCAGAGCTGGGCCGTCGCCTCGGCGAGGCCGAGTGGCTTCGCCGCGCTCACCCTGCGTCCTCGCGTCGCGGGCCGAACAGCGCCGCGCGGTAGTGGCGCAGCTCGTCGATCGAGGC
>PLCI01000160.1 GCA_003135595.1 Acidimicrobiaceae bacterium
CGGACCTGCTTCGAGCGCGACCGCGACAGGATCCTGCACTCGAGCTCGTTCCGCAGGCTCGCGGGCAAGACGCAGGTCTTCATCTTCCCCGAGGACCACCAGCGCACGCGGCTCTCGCACGCGCTCGAGGTCGCCCAGATCGCCGGCGGCATCGCCCGGGCGCTCGGGCTCAACGTGGCGCTCGCCGAGGCGATCGCGCTCGGGCACGACTGCGGGCACGGCCCCGGCGGCCACGCGAGCGAGGACGCGCTCGACCCGTTCGTCGAGGGCGGCTTCGACCACGCGCCGTGGGGTGCGGACGTCTCGCTCGCGTCGCTCAACCTGTGCGTCGAGACGCTGGACGGCATCGCCAACCACTCATGGTCACGGCCCGCGCCGAGCACCCCCGAGGGCGACGTCGTGAGCTGGGCGGACCGCATCGGGTACGTGTGCCACGACTTCGAGGACGCCGTGAGCACGCGGATCGTGACGCCCGACCAGCTGCCCGCGATCGTCGTCGAGCGCTGCGGCGCGCGGCGCGGCGAGCAGCTGGGTGCGTTCATCGACGCCACGGTCGCCACCGTGCTCGCGACAGGGGTCATCGGGATGGACGTCGAGTACGCCGAGGCGCTCGCGGCGTTCCGCGAGTTCAACTACGAGCGGATCTACCTGCGTGACGAGTCGGTGGCGCAGGGCGAGGCGGTCGTCGCGGTGCTGCGCGCCCTCGTCGAGCACTTCGCCGTGCATCCCGACGCGATCCCCGAGCGCGCCGACGCCCACTCGATCGCCGAGGACGACCGCGACGGCGATCCCGTCTTCCAAGCCGTGCGCTACGTCGCGGGCATGACGGACCGGTACGCCTTCCGCACCGCGGTCAGCGTCCTCGGCTTCGATCCCGACCGGCTCCCGAAGGGCATCGACCGCTAGGGGCGCGGGCGCCGCTCAGCCGCCCCTGGTCGCCTTGTCGAGGTCGATCGTCGCGGGCGTGCCGCCCTGCATCCAGCCGAGACGCTGCTCGGTCGTGCGGACCGCGACGTGCTGATGCGGCAGGATCCAGAACTCCGCGCGCTCGATCGCACCAGCGACGTGCTCGGCGACCACGGCGGGGTCGATGCCGGCTGCCACCGCCGCGGACGCCACGCCTTCGAGCGAGGCGAGCTCGCCGCTCGCCGAGAGGCCCTTCAGGTCGTCGGGCATGTTGCGCGCTGACTGCGCGATCCTCGTGCGGACGAAGCCCGGGCACAGCACGGACGCCGCCACCTTGCTGCGACGCAGCGCGAGGTCGTAGAACAGCGACTCGGTGAGGCCGACGACGGCGAACTTCGTCGCGCAGTACGGTCCCATGCCCGGCACCCCGCCCAGCCCCGCGAGCGACGCGGTGTTGACGATGTGGCCCTCGTCCTGCTCCAAGAGGAGGGGCAGGAAGACGTGCACGCCGTGGACGACGCCATCGAGGTTGACCGACGAGACCCACCGCCACATCTCGATCGGCGAGCCGATCGTCGGGCCGCCGCCGACGCCGGCGTTGTTGAACACGACGTGCGCGGCCCCGAACTCGCTGATCGTGGCGTCACGGAGTCGCTCGACGTCACCGAGCTTGGCCACGTCGCACGTGACGCCGAGCACCTCGGCGCCGGTCGCCTGGAGCTCTTTGACCGCTTGGTCGAGTGGCTCCTGCTCGATGTCGGCGAGGACGAGCTTCGCACCGGCGAACGCGAGGCGTGCTGCCGTCGCGAGGCCGATCCCGCTCGCACCGCCGGTGATCACCGCGGTCTTGCCCGACACGTCCATGCCTGCCTCCTTTTCCACCGAGAGCATTGCAGGAGTTCAGCTGAGCCGTAGCTCCTGGCGGTAGACGCGGGCCGGGCCCTGGGCATCGATCCTCGACGCGAGCGCCGCGAAGGCCAGCGCGATCGCGCTCGCTGGCTCGGTGACGGCCACGGGCCTGCCCGTGTCGCCCCCCTCGCGCATGGCCGGGACGAACGCGAGCTGGGCGAGCAGCGGGATCCCGAGGTCCGCGGCGAGCGACTCGCCGCCGCCGGCGCCGAACAGCTCGTAGCGCGTTGCGTCGTCGCCCACGAAGTAGCTCATGTTCTCGATCACGCCTCGCACCGACAGCCGCAGCTTCTTCGCCGCGAGCGCGCTGCGCTGGGCGACGCGCTGCGCGGCGGGCTGCGGGGTCGTGACGACGTACATCTCGGCGGACGGCACGACCTGGCTCAGCGTGAGCGCGACGTCGCCGGTGCCCGGGGGCATGTCGATGAGCAGGTAGTCCGGCTCGCCCCACCAGGCCTCGGTCACGAACTGGGTGATGGCCTTGTGCAGCAGCGGACCGCGCCAGATGACCGGCTGGTCGTCGCTCACGAACCAGCCCATCGAGAGCCACCGCACGCCGTGGGCGTACGTGGGCACGACCGTGTCGCCGAGGATCACCGGCTCTGTAGCGGCGGCGACCATCTTCGGGATGGAGAAGCCGTAGACGTCGGCGTCCAGGACGCCGACGCGATGGCCGAGGGCAGCCAGGCTGACGGCGAGGTTGACCGTGACCGACGACTTGCCGACCCCGCCCTTGCCCGAGCTGATGCCGAGGATCCGCGTCGAGCTGCCTCGCTCGAGGAACGGCGGCGANNGCGACGACGATGCCGATGGCCTCGCGCACCGCGTCGGTCGTCGGCCACGACTCGATCGGGACCAGCAGCTCGACGAGCGCAACGCCGCCTTCGGTGCGCACGTCGCCCAGCATCCCGACGTCGCCGAGCGTGAGGTCGAGCTGGGGGTCCTCGATCGCCGCGAGCGCGTCGCGCAACTGGCTGTCCACGTGCCGACTCATCTCTCCGTCACCTCGTGGGCGCGTTCGGGTTCGGGCCGTAGACTACTGATGATGGTCGCGAACGTGCCCGACGAGGCCGTCGCGTCGCCACGCGTGACCGACGACCCAGGCGCGTTCACCGCCGTCGTGGCGGAGCTCTCGAGCTCCTTCGGCGACCCGACGCGACGTGCGATCTACCTCTTCGTGCGACAGCACGACGGCACGACGGTCAGCGAGGTGGCCCGCGCCCACGCCATCCATCCGAACGTCGCGCGACACCATCTCGACCGGCTCGTCGCTGCCGGCCACGTCGTGACCGCGACCGCGAAGCACGGCGTGGGGCGTCCTGCGAAGACCTACGCCGCCGCCGAGGGCGCGCTTCCCGCGACCGGGGCCTCACGTCGAGACGAGCTGCTGGTCGCACTGCTCGAACGC
Organism: Acidimicrobiaceae bacterium; assembly: GCA_003135595.1. Classification (GTDB taxonomy): domain Bacteria; phylum Actinomycetota; class Acidimicrobiia; order Acidimicrobiales; family RAAP-2; genus Palsa-459. The sequence goes on from PLCI01000160.1 coordinate 3,224, forward strand.
TCCGTGGAGCTGCTCGGGCCCGAGCGCGCCGAGGCGATGGCACTTGAGGTCGGCGAGTCCTACGGGCGGCGGCTCGCCGCGGAGCGGGCCACGAGCGACGCCCCGCAGTCGGTCCGCGCGGCGATGTCCGCCGTCGCGGCGGCCTTCACCGCGCACGGCTTCGCCGCGCGCACCGAGGTCCACGAGGGCACGCTGTCGGTCGTCGCGGGGACCTGCCCGTTCGGCGACGCGGCGGCCCACCACCCCGTGCTGTGCGCCGTGGACCGCGGGCTGGTGCTCGGGATGCTCGCGGGCCTCGGCGCGCTCGGGACCGCGCCCGTGACGATGTCGTCGCGCGCGCGCGGCGACGATGCCTGCCGCGCCACCGCCTGATGGCCCGGGCATTCCTCGACTGCGCCTCGGCCGCGCCGCTGCGACCCGAGGTCACCGCCATGATCGCGGAGTGGCTGGAGCTCCCCCAGGCGGACCCCGGCCGCAGCTACGAGGAGGCCCTCATCGTCCGCCGCGCCATCGAGTCGGCGCGCGACGAGGTCGCACGGCTCGTGGGTGCCACCCCGCGCCAGGTGGTCTTCACCTCGTCGATCGCCGAGTCCGCGACGACCGCGGTCGCCGCGGGGCTCCGCGGCGGCGGACGCGTGCTCGTCGCGCCCGTCGAGCGAGCGAGCGTGCTCGAGTCGGCCGCACGCTGGGGCACGATCGAGCCGCTCGAGGTGGACCGAGACGGGCGCGTCACGCCTGGTGCGCTTCGTGAGGCGCTCGAGCGCGGCACCGCGTCGCTCGTCTGCCTCCAGCTCGCGAACCACGAGACCGGCACGACGCTCGACGTCGCGCCGCTCGTCGAGCTCGCCCACGCCGCAGGCGCGCTCGTGCACCTCGACGCCTCGATCGCGTTCGGGCACGTGGACCTCGACGTCACCGAGCTCGGCGCGGACTTCACGACGCTGTGCGCCGAGGGAATCGGCGCACCGATGGGGGTCGGCGGGCTCGTGGTCCGCAAGGGGCTCCGGCTCTCGCCGCTCGTCGTCGGGGGCGACCAGGAGCGCGCACGGCGCGGTGGCCTCGAGAACGTCGTCGGCATACTCGGCTTCGGGGCGGCCGCCGGCGTGCTTGCCGCCGACGGAGGGCGCCATCTGCACCGCGAGGCAACCCGCTCAGCCGCGCTCATCGAGCACCTGGAGCGCGGCTGTGCGGGGTTCCCTGGCGTGCGGGGCGTCGGTGACCCGTCGCCGACCGGGCGGGTGCCGCACGTCCGGTGCTTCATCGTCGAGGGCGTCGAGGCCGAGCCCGTCCTGCTCGGACTCGACCGCTACGGCGTGAGCGTGCACTCAGGCTCGGCGTGCTCGTCGGAGTCACTCGAGCGCTCCGAGGTGCTCGCAGCCATGGGCGTGGACGAGGACCACTCGCTTCGCGTGAGCGTCGGCTGGTCCACGACCGAGCTCGAGATCGACGCGTTCCTCGCCGCGTTCCCCAAGGTGCTCCAGGAGCTGCGCGACCTCCGCTGATCAGTGGCGGCTGAAGTAGTAGAGGAGCGTCGCGGTGATCGCCTCCTCGGACTTGGACTCGGGCAGTGCCGCCGAGGCGAGCACCTGGGCGCGCGCGGCCCGCGGGTCGTGGAAGTGCTGGAGCAGCACGACGCCGAAGTAGAGGTGCGACGCGCCGTTGCCCGGGGCAAGTGCGATCGAGCGGCGCAGCATCGAGGCGCCGATGTCGACCTCGCCGGGCCGGTGCGCGAGGAGACCGGCCTCGTAGTGCAGCCAGCCGCTCTCGATGAACGCCTCGCCATTGCGCGGCTCGAGCCTGAGCACGGCGTCGTAGGCGGTCAGCGCACGGGCGTTCTGGCCCGTCAGGACGAACAGCTCGGCCTGGATGAGCAGGACCGCGACCTTCTTCTCGACGGTGTTCAGGCGCATCGCGGGCGTCGCGGCGGCGAACGGGCGACCGAGGACGACGCCGATCGTCGCTGCGGCGAGCGCGAGGGCGAGCGTGCACGCGACGAGCAGCCGTCGCGACCTGCGCGGCGTCGACGCGACGGGCGTGGCTGGCGCAGCGGCCCGGTGCGCGCCGGCGTCCTCGACCCCGAGCGCGTCGAGGCGCGCGACGGCGAGCTCGAGACGAGCCACGTCGCGGTGCTCGATGGCGTGGAGCGAGTCGTCGTCCAGCTCGCCCCGGGCGTGCTCGGCACGGGCGTCGTCGAGCGAGCGTCGAAGCAGCGCGACCTCGTCGCGAAGGGCGCGGACGTCGTCGCTCACGCGAGCTGCCGCCGACGGGTGAGGAGCGCTCGTCCGAGCAGGACGACCGCGCCGACGGCGAGCGCGGCGGGCACGGCCCAGAGCACCGAGTCGATCCCACCGGGCGGCGGGACCAAGAGGATGGACACCCCGTATCGATGGGTGATCGTGGCCAGGATCTGGCGGTCGGACTGCCCGGCGAGCACCGACGCGACGATCTCGTTGCGCAGCGCGATCGACGGCGCGGAGTCCGACTGGGCGACCGACAGGTCGACGCACCCGGGGCACCGCACGTCGCGCTCGAGGGCCGCGACGCGCGAGGGGGCGCTGGCGTGACTCGGGTCGAAGGCGCCCGAGCCGATGACGAGCGTGACCGCGACAACGCAGCACAGAACGACCGGGCCCGCCAGGCGCCGCGTGCTCACGCGGTCGCCTGGGATGCCTGCGCGGAGGCCGCGACGAGCTGGGAGGTCGTCGCGGTGCCCTGGAGCACCTCGTCGACGCGACCGTGCGCGTCGACGACGACGGTCACGGGCAGTGCGGCGACGCCGAACTCGTTGGCGATCACGCCGGAGGGGTCCTCGAGGATCGGATAGGTGAGCCCAAGGGCGTGCGCGAAGGACGCCGCCGCGGTGACCGAGTCGCTGAAGACGACGCCGAGCAGCACGGCTCCTGACCGAGTTGCGTGCGCGTGCCACGCGAACGCGACGAGGTTCGGCGCCTCGGCACGGCACGGTGAGCACCACGAGGCGAAGAAGGAGAGCACGACGACGTGACCCCGCAGCGACGCGAGGGACACGTGCTGGCCCGTCAGGGTCTGCGCCGCGACGGCAGGTGCCAGGGTGCCGATGAGCGGCGACGCGACCGGCGTGGCGCCCTGCTCGACCGGGCGGGTCGCGAGGAAGGCGAGCCCTGCCCCGAGCACGCAGCACGCGGTGAGCGCGGCGAGCCGGATGCGCCTCGACCGCATCAGACCGGCTCCAGCTCGCGAGCGGGCTCGGCGACGACCGGGTTGACGAGGCGTCGGCGACGGCGCGGCGGCCGGGCGAGGGCGAGCACGCCGCCGAGCCCCGCGACGAGCCCGCCGACCCAGAGCCACGAGACGTAGGGCTCGACGGTCACCGACAGCGCCACCGAGCTGCCGTGGCCGGTCGGGACGAAGGTGAGGTACACGTCGTCGCCGAGCAGGCTCGAGTCGATCGCCGGGGTCTGCACGGAGCCGCCCGCGAACCTCGAGATCGCCGGGTAGAAGAGCCCACCCCCGTCGACTTGCACGACCATCTCGGTCGCGGTCCGCACGGGGCTGCGCACGACGCGGACCGCCTCGTAGGCGACGCGGTGGCCGCCCACGGCGCTCGCCTGGCCCGGGGCGAGCACGACAGTCGCGTGCGTCGAGAACGAGACCGAGGACACGATCGCGACCGTCGCGAGCACGACGCCGAGGTGCACGACCATGCCGCCCGAGGAACGCCCGAGGAGCCCGTGCCACAGGGGCGCGCCTCGCGTGCGCGCCGCTCGCACGTTGGCCGCGAGCGCCCGCACCGCGGTCCACGCGGCGATCACCGCGAGCAGGAACGCGACGAGCGTCCCGACGCCGCGCACCCCGTCGGCGACGAGCGCGACGACGAGCAGCGCGCCCGTCCACGCACCCACCCGGACGCGGCGCCACAGCACCCAGCGCTCGACCTGTCGCCACCCGAGCGCCGGCGCGATCGCCATCAGGAAGAGCACGCACAGCCCGACGGGCACGGCGACCGAGTCGTAGTAGGGCGGTCCCACCGTGACGGTCGAGTGCTCGATCGCCTGGTAGCCGAGCGGGAACACCGTGCCGAGCAGCACGACCAGCGCGAAGCCGACGAACAGGACGTTGTTCGCGACAAAGGCGCCCTCGCGGCTCAGCGGGGCGTCGATGCCGATCGGCGAGCGCAGCGTGTCACCGCGCCACGCGAGCAGCCCGAGGCCGGTCGCGAGCACGAGCGCGAGGAACCCGAGCAAGAGACCGCCGAGCGTCGACGAGCTGAACGCGTGGACGCTCTGGAGGACCCCGGAGCGCGTGAAGTAGGTGGCGAGGATCGTGAGCGAGAAGACGCTGATGGCGAGGGTGAGGTTCCAGACGCGCAGCAGCCCGCGCCGCTCCTCGACGACCACGGAGTGGACGTAGGCCGTGCCGACGAGCCATGGCAGCAGCGCCGCGTTCTCGACGGGGTCCCAGCCCCAGAACCCGCCCCAGCCGAGCACCTGGTAGCTCCACCACGCGCCAAGCAGGACGCCGACGGTGAGGAAGGTCCACGCCGTGAGCGCCCAACGCCGCGTGTCGGCATGCCAGGCGTCGCCCAGCCGCCCAGCCGCGAGGGTGCCGATGACGATCGCGAAGGGCACCGTGAACAGCACGAGCCCCGAGTAGATGAGCGGCGGGTGGATCGCGACGAGCGGGTTGTCCTGGAGCAGCACGTTAGGCCCGGCGCCCTGCTGGGGCACGACCGAGCCCGTCGTCGCGAACGGGCTCGCTGGGCCTGCGATCAGGCCGAGGAAGAACGTGGCGGTCGCGAACAGCACGACCGTCGCCCAGCCGACGACCGGGTCGTCGTGGCGGCGGCGGTAGACGACGACGAAGACCGACGTCACGACCGTGAGCAGGAGCGCCCAGAGCAGGATCGACCCCGCGAGGGCTGACCACAACCCGGTGATCGAGTACAGCAGCGGCGTCACCGTCGCGTTGTTCTCCGCCACGTAGGCGAGCGAGAAGTCGTGGGTGACGAGCGCGTACTCCATCGCGCCGACGGCGAGGAGCACGCCGAAGAGGACGAGCGCGACGAGCCGTCGGCCCTCCAGCCACGGCGGCACTGGCCGGCCGATCGCGCGGAGCCGCAGCTCGACGAGCTGGAGGACGAGACCGAGCGCGGCACCGATGAACGCGACGACGACGCCGAGCGTCCCGAGCGACGCGGGCATCACCGCGTGGAGCCGTTGGGGGCTTTGACCCGACCTGGGTTCTGGGCGATGTACGACGCGGAGTGCTTGACGAGGATCTGGTTCGAGTCGAACAGGATCGAGGTGGCCGTCGTGAAGCTGCCGATGACGACGACGGGGATGTCCGCCTGGAAGAGCTCGGGCGGCGAGCCGACGTTGACGACCTGGACCGTCCGCCCGTCCGGGCCGCTCAGGGTGAACGAGGCGCCCGTGGACGTCGAGTGCACCGAGCCGGGGACGACGACGCCCTCGAGCCGGATCGACGACGTGCCGATCTGGGCACGGTGGTCGAGCGCCTGGTCGACCGTGTCGAAGTAGTTGAGCGAGCTGAGCAGTCCCTTGTACAGGACGAGCGCGACGGCGGCGGCGAGCAGGGCGCAGACGATGACGGTGCGCCCCTTCGGGTTCGCTGCCCGCCGCCGTGGCTCGACGGGCTTGAGCGCCGGTACCGACCCGGTGCTGGCCGTGGTCATCTGCGCCTCGAGCGCACCATGAGCGACGTCGCGTACGCCGCGAGGGAGCACAGGGTAACGACGTAGCCCCAGAGGATGTAGCTCATCGCACGCCTTCGGCGAGGCGCTCGAGGACCGCGCCCTCGAGGGCGGCATCGGCGAGCGCGGACTCNNCCCTGGTGCAGGCCGTTCCACCACTGCACGGAGTAGTGGACGATCGGCACGTCGAGCCCCGCGAGCAGGGCGAGCACCGCGCACCGGCGAGCCCGGACGTGGGGGTCGGCGGGGACGCGGCGCATCGCGAGGTACCCGATGAAGAGGATCTCGAGGAGCGCCGTCGAGGTCAGCCGCGCGTCCCAGGTCCACCAGGTATTCCACACCGGGCGGCCCCAGAGCATGCCGGTCGCGAGCGTGAGGGTGAGGAACACGACGCCCACCTCGACGGTGGAGGCGGCAAGGAGGTCCCAGCGCTGCGAGCGCGTCCGCGGCCAGAGGTAGAGCGCCGAGCTGAGCGCGGCGACGCCGAACGCGAGGTAGAGCGCGACCCACGCGAGCGCGGGGTGCAGGTACAGCAGCCGGACCAGCTCGTGCTGGCGCACGTCAGGCGGCGTGACCCACAGGCCGAGCCACACCGTGAGGGCGAGCAGCACGATCGAGGTCGCCCCAAGCGCGCGATCGAGTGGCCGGCGCGTCACGAGGTCTCCTCGAGCGCGCCGTAGAGGAGCGTGCCGACCGCGAGGTAGGCGATCGCCATGACGATGAGGACGATCGCCCAGCGCCCCGGGCCGCCGCCCGACAGGACCGCAGCAGTCCCCTTCTCACCCGCGATGAGCACCGGGGCGAGCGCAGGAAGCACGAGCAGCGGCAGCAAGGTGCCCGCGACGTCGGTGCCGGCCACGACTGCACCGTAGAGCGTCCCGACCGCCGCAAGGGCGGCGAGCGCGCAGAGCTCGAGCGGCGTCGCGACCCCGAGCCTGGCCGCGTTCACGTGGAAGAGCACGAGCATGCCCAGCTCGAGGACCGCCGCGATCGCGACTAGCTGCAGCGCGAGGGCGGCGGCCTTACCGAGGAAGACCCCGCCGGCATCGAGGCCGAGCAGTCGGATCGACGTCCGAGTGCCCTCGGGCGACTCGATGCTCGCCGAGCGCGTCGTGGCGAGGACCGAGGCGAAGAGCAGCGCCAGCCACAAGAGCCCGGGTGCGCCACGCTGGAGGGCCGCCGCCGACGGGCCGAGGGCGAGTGCGAACAGGACGAGGGTGAGGACGCCGAAGGGCACGACCTGCCACAAGAGCACCCGGGTGCGCAGCTCGATGCGAAGGTCCTTGCCGGCCACCAGCATCGCGTCACGCCACACGCGACGGCCTCTGGCCCTCGCCGCACGAGGCGACGGCCCCGCCGGCGAGCTGGACGACCTGGTTCGACACCTTCGCGGCGCGCTCGGGGTCGTGGCTCGTGAGGAGCACCGTCGCGCCGCCCGTCGCCGCCTGCTCGATGACGTCGTCGCACAGGTCGCGACCGGCGACGTCCAGCCCCGCGTGCGGCTCGTCCAGGAGCCACAGCGCGGGTCGTCGCGCGAGGAGCCACGCAAGGCCCATCCGGCGTGACTGGCCCGCCGAGAGTGTTCGTGCGGGCGCGTCCGCGAGGCGACCGGTCAGACCGACTCGATCAAGGGCGGGCGCGGCGTCGGCGACCGGGCGGCGCATCGCCCGCAGGCCGAAGGACAGGTTCTCTCTCGCCGACAGCTCGGGATACAAAGCTGGCGTGTGGCCGAGGAGCCCGACCCGCGGGCGAAGGTCGCGGCGGTCCCCCGACAGGTCGCACCCGAGCACGGACCCGCTCCCGGACCGCAGCGCGAGGAGGCCAGCGGCCAAAAGCAGCAGGCTCGTCTTGCCGGCGCCGTTCGGACCGAGGACGCCGACGACGCTCCCCTCCTCGACGTCGAGGTCGACGCCCGCGAGGACGGGGAACTGTCCGAGCAGTGCCACGGCGGCGCGGAGTGAGACAGCAGGTGCCATGGGGCCCCGAAAGCCTACTTTGAGGGCTCCAGTTGAATATTCGGCGACTCGCCGAACGAGGTGGCTTCGCGTCAGAGTTGCGAAGCCGCGACAGCCGCCAGGTCGGACTCGACCATCATCTCGACCATCTCTTTGAAGTCGACCTTGCGTCGCCAGCCGAGGATCCGCTCAGCCTTGGAGGCGTCGCCGACCAGCGCGTCAACCTCGGCGGGTCGATAGAACCGCTCGTCGACCTTCACGTGGTCGTGCCAGTCGAGGCCGACGGCGCCGAAGGCGATCTCGCACAGCTCGCGGATCGAGCGCGTCTCGCCCGTCGCCACGACGAAGTCCTCCGGACCGTCGTGCTGAAGCATGAGCCACATCGCGTGGACGTAGTCNNGACGTCGCGAAGAGGTCGTAGCTCTCCCGGTAGTTCACCGTGATCCAGTGGCCGTAGACCTTGGACACGCCGTAGGGGCTCCGCGGGTAGAACGGCGTCGTCTCGCGCTGCGGGGTCTCGAGCACCTTGCCGAACATCTCCGACGAGCTTGCCTGGTAGAAACGGATCTCGGGATCGACGAGGCGGATCGCGTCGAGCATCCGGGTGACACCGAGCGCGGTGGTCTCCCCGGTCAAGACCGGGAGCGACCACGACGAGTGGACGAAGCTCTGCGCGGCGAGGTTGTAGACCTCGGTCGGCTTGAAGTCGCGCAGCGCGCTGATGAGCGAGGTCTCGTCCTGGAGGTCACCTGGCACGAGGGTGATGCGGTCGAGCAGGTGCGTGATGCGCTCGAGGTTGACCGTCGAGGAGCGCCGGACGACGCCGAGGACCTCGTAGTCCTTGTCCACGAGCAGCTCCGCCAGGTACGAGCCGTCCTGTCCGGTGATTCCGGTGATCAAGGCTCGTTTTGGCATGCCGTCCTTCCTCGCGGTTGCGTGGAGTGTACAAGCAGTGCCCGAGGTGGCTGAAGGAACCGCCTAGCGTTGCGCGATGTCGAAATTCGCCGTGGTGTCGTACCGACTCGGTCTGGCGGACGGCGTCTCGGTCGAGGCGGCCAAGTGGATGTGGGCGCTCCGTGAGCTTGGCCACACCGTCGTCTCGGTGGCTGGCACGGGGGTTGCCGACGTCCTCGTC
>PLCI01000146.1 GCA_003135595.1 Acidimicrobiaceae bacterium
CTCCCAGATGACCGGACGGGCCGGACGTCGGGGCCTGGACGACGAGGGGCACGCGATTGTCTGCTTCGCCAACGACATTGCCCTCCACGACGTCGGTCGAGTGGCCTTGGCGGCGCCCACGGACCTGCACTCCTCCTTTCGGCCCACCTATAACTTCACGGCCAATCTGATCAACCACTTCGACTTCGACACGGCGCTCGAAGTGGTGCAGCGCTCCTACGCCCAGNNCTCGAAGAGCTCGGCTACGTGCAGGGCTGGACGCTCAACCACCAGGGCCAACTACTGCGCTCGATTTACCACGAGTGCGATCTCTTGATCGCCGAGTCACTTGCATCGGGGGTCTTCGAGGGGCTCGAACCGGCCCAACTGGCCGGACTCCTGTCGTGTTTCGTGTTCGAGTCGAAGCGAGCCTCGCGCGTGCCCAACGCCGCTCACCACGTCACCACCAAGAAGAAGCGCGCGTTGAACGACCGCCTCGGCCACGTACGGCGCGGCAATCTCAATGATCGGCTCAATGACATCTCCGCGACCGCCGTCACCATTCGCGAAATCGAAAGTCGATTCCTGGTGCCGCACGCCAAGGAGCCGGACGGCAAGTTTGCGACCACCATCGCGGCCTGGGCCCGGGGAGCCTCCCTGGGCACCGTGCTGGACCTCGCCGACGTGGAAATCGGCCAGACGTCGCCGGGTGACTTCGTGCGCAACGCCAAGCAGGTGGCCGATCTGTGCGAGCAGTTGGCCCGGATGAGTGATCTCACCTCGGTCGCTGACGTCGCGGCCCAGGCCCGTGACGCCGTCCTTCGTAGTGTGGTGGCCGGCTACTCCAGCGTCCACCCCCTCGCCTGATTTCGCCTCTAGCCTCGATAGTCCATGCACGCCTACGTTGCCGAAGAGTTCACCGACAGCGAAACCGCAATTCTTCGTCGGTATTTCACGAACCTCGAAGGTCCCGTCTTCGCCCTGGTCAACCTGCCCGAAGTCGTCAAGGGAGCCTTGTTCGCGCGCTACTCACGATCCTCCAAGAGCCTGCGCCGACTCTTCCTCGACGAGTTCGTCGGCGACCTCGACCTCACCGGCGACGTCACCTTCGACGCCACGGTCGGTCTCGATCGCGCCGAGCAGCTCTACGAGCGCGTGTTCTTCGAGTACGGCGACGACTCGGTCGCACAGCTGGGCGGCGTGCACCTCGCGTGCGAGCAGTCGAGCAACCTGCTCACCAAGATCCTCGAGTGGGGTCGGCTCATGAGCTACCTCGAGCAGTCGACGCGCTATCTCGCCTATGACCAGCGCCTCGTGTCGGGCCACTACCGCTACTACCGGCCCCCCTCGATCCTCGACTCACCGCTCGGGGCTCGCTACGTGGGCGACCTCGACCGGATGTTCGACACCTACGGCGAGCTGCTCGCCATGGTCCAGGCCCACCTGCACGCGCAGTACCCGAAGGAGCCGGGTGACTCGGACTTCGTGCACCGACAGGCCGTGAAGGCCAAGGCGCTCGACGCGGTGCGCGGCGTCCTGCCCGCGGCGAGCCTCTCCAACGTCGGCATCTACGGCACGGGCCAGGGCTACGAGCAGCTGCTGCTGCGAATGCGGGCGAACCCGCTGCCTGAGGCGGGCACCTACGCCGAGATGATGCTCACCGAGCTGCGCAAGGTGATCCCGTCGTTCCTGCGGCGCGTCGACATCGCCGACCGGGGCGTCGCCTGGTCCGAGTACCTGCACGCGACCAGCGAGGCGACCGAGCTCGTGGTCGACCGGCTCTTCCCCGACGGCGTGGACGCCGAGCCCGAGCCACCCGAGGTCCGCCTCTTGGACTTCGACCCCGACGGGGAGGACAAGGTGCTGGCAGCAGCGTGCTTCTCGCACCTGTCGGGCTCCGAGGCCGCCGTGCTCGCCGCGGTGCGGCGCTGCTCGCTCGCCGAGCGCACCGCGCTCCTCGAGGCCTACGTGGGGGACCGCCAGAACCGCCGGCACCGCCCCGGACGGGCATTCGAGCGGACGGACTACCGCTTCGAGCTCGTGACGGACTACGGCGCGTTCCGGGACCTCCAGCGACACCGACTCTGCACGATCGAGTGGCAGCGCCTCGGGTGCGCCCTCGGGGCGGACGTGCCGGGCGTCGTGCTCGACGCGGGGGGCGGCACGCGATTCGCCGAGTCCCTGGCGAGGTCCAAGGACCTCTGCGACCTGATCGGGCGGTCGCACCCCGAAGAGGCGGGCTACGCGGTGGCCCTCGCCTACCGGATCCGCTACGTGCTCCAGATGAACGCCCGCGAGGCGATGCACGTGCTCGAGCTGCGCTCGGGACCCCAGGGGCACCCCGCCTATCGCCGCGTCGCCCAGGAGATGCACCGCCAGATCGCCTCCGTCGCGGGCCATCATGCGATCGCAGCGGCCATGCACCACGTCGACTACGAGGCGACGGACCTCGAGCGCCTCGACACCGAGCGCCGCGCGGCGGCCCGTCGCCTCGAGCGCGCAGGCGGGTAATCGCTGCGTCGAGGGCCACCTTTGACACCGTCGCGTCACGTTGCGATAATCCCGTCGCCATCCGACGTCACCCGCGAGAGCGAGGGACCGGCCGGGCGCAGTCGAGGGCGGAGGAGTGGCCCGGGAGACCGAGTAGACAACGCCACGGTGAGCGCGTCCAGGACGCGAGCGCTGCGGCGGTACCAAAGGATCCCGGGCCCCGCCCCCTCACCCGCGGGCCGATCGAAAGCCCTGATCGGCGCGCACGAGTAACCGCAGCACGCACGACATCGACAGATATGATGCGCCGCGTTCGCAACCAGGGGAGCGCATGGCGAAGGAAACAACGACCGAGAACGCTGACGTCGAGAGCGACGGCGAGCTCGACGAGCTAGTCGAGATCGACGAGTCCGAGCTGGATGCGGAGCTGGATCCCGAGCTGGATGGCGAGATCGACGAAGAAGACGTCGTCCTCGCCGAGCCAGACGAGGACGACGACGACGCCCTGGTCGAAGACGAGGCCGAGGAAGAGGAGGGCCCCGAGAGCCCCGAGGCGGCCGAGCTCCGCAAGGCGGATGCCGAGGACGACGACATCGAGATCGTCAACGAGGACGACGTCGAGGAGTCGCTTGACGAGATCCTCAAGTCGAGGATGGTCGTCGAGGACGAGCCCGAGGACGATGAGGGCGTCGACGTCGAGGACCGGACCGAGAAGCCGGACGCCGTGCTGCCCAAGCAGGCAGACGAGTTTCGGTGCTCAAATTGCTTCCTGATCAAGAAGATCAGCCAGCTCGCCGACACGAAGCGTCAGCTGTGCCGTGACTGCGTCTGAGCCGCCGGAGGCTGCGAGCGACGGCGAGACCAGCGGAGAGGAGGTCGAGATGGATGACCCAACCAAGCGTGGCGCTGAGGAACCCGCTGCCAGTCCCGGTGAGCGAGCAGCCGCCGACGCGACGCCGCACGAGCCCGCAGGAGAGGACACGACCGAGCCGACGCCCTCGCTGATCGAGATTGCCGTCTTCGCGCCCATCGACGCCGCCTTCGCACTGCTTCGCGATCCCGGCGGCGCCGCGTCGAGGGGACGCGCCCGAGTCGACCAGGCGCTGCGCCAGGCGAGAGCGATCGGCGAGCTCTCGATCAAGTTCGGTGCGAGAGAGCTGCGACGTCGAACCGAGGGCGCCGCACCAGCCGAGGACGCCGCGACCTCGCGGAGCGCCAAGAGGACCGCTGCGCATCCTGACGCCGGGCCCGCGCCCGACGACGTGATCGCCGACTATGACGCGCTGTCTGCGTCCCAGATCGTCCCCATGCTCTCGAGCCTCGAGCCCGCCGAGCGCGGACGGGTCGCCGACTACGAGAGGAAGTCCCGAGCACGCCAGACGATCCTGCGCCGAATCGAGCAACTCGACGGAAACGGTGCCTGAACTCGAGGTTCGCACCGCGAGCGCGGACGACGCCCAGGGGGTCGAGCCGCTCGTCGCCGACGCGCTCAGCCGGCTTGCGACCCTCCGAGGCGGCATGGCCCTGCTCGAGATGATCGGGATGCCCGAGGGCACCGGACCCGAGGCCCTCGCGAGCGCGCTCTGCGGGCAGGCACTGCTCAACACCACCACGCTCGTCGCGACCCTGTCGGGGTCGATCGTGGGTGCGGCCGTCGTGGTTCGCACCAACGTGGGGCTCGATCTCATCGGGGTGCACACCGCGCGGGCGATGCGACGGCGTCGGATCGGCAGCAGCCTGCTCGACGCGAGCCGTGCACTCGCCCGTGAGCTCGACGTGCGCTTCGAAGCGCTCGCCCTGCCCGGCGATCAGTCGGTGAAGTCGCTCCTCGAGGCAGGCGGGTTCAAGGCCCGGCTGCTCAGGATGGCCGCCGACCGCTGAGCGCGGGGCGCTTCGCCGAGCTCGGCGGGGGAGGGGGCGGGATACGCATCCCGAGCAGCTTCGCGAGCGCGGGAACGTGCCCCGCCGCGCGCACCGCGGCCGCATGCGCTTCCGCTGCTGCGGGGATGCCCGCGGGATGCACGGACCGACGCATCGGAGACGCGACGACAGCGTCGAGGACTGCGATCCACGCGGTCGGCGTGAGGTCGCCATCGAGCGCCTTGCCCGCCGCTTCCGCCAGGCTCGTCGCGAGGGCTGCCGGGCAGCGCGTCGCGGGGTCCGGCGCTCGCGACACGACCGAGAGGGCTGCTGCGACCTCGCCCTTCGCGAGGAGCGACTCGACCTTGGCGACCCACTGGGTGCGAAGCTCTTCGGTCTTCGTGTGCAAGAGGCCCTGGAGCTCCTTCAGCACGCCGCGCGCTTCCTCGTCGAGCGTGACCGTGCGCGCGGCGGTCACTGCGGCGCGCAGGTCGCGGTGCCGCACCGACGGGCCCGCGTGCTGCACCGCGTCGGCGCGGTCCTTCCATGCGGCGAGCGTCGTGAGGGGCAGCAGGTCATCGGCGATGGTCAGGATCGTCTCAGGCGCGATCGTCGGACGACCCTGGGCGAGTGCGGCGCGATTCTGCTCGTCGATGGCTTGGCGCACCGCGGGCAGCCCGCCACGAAGGAGCTGCTCGGCGATGGGGAGCTGCTCGGCCCGCAAGGTGGCGAGCAGCTCGTTTCGATGCGTCGTCGACACCACGAGCTCCTGAGGCCGCCGGGCGTCGCGGCGATCCGGCGCACCCCGGCGCTCTGGGCGCGGGCCGCGCCCCGCTGATGGCCCCGACGACGGTCCCTTCGAGGGCCCCGTCGATCGCCCCGTCGATGGCCCGGTCGATGGCGCCATCTCGTCACGTGGCGGTCGAGCGCGGTCCGGCCGCGACCGCTCACCGCGAGGCGCGCCCGGGGCTCCGCTCGACGAAGGGCCCGACCCGCCTCGCCGTGGCTTCGCGCCCTTGTCGCCGCGAGGGGGGCGATCCGGTCTCGCGTCATCTCTCGGACCGTCGTGACGGCGGCCACGACCACCTTTCTGGGCGAGTGTCACCTGCACGCCGGCCTCGACGCGAGGCGGCCCGATGATCTCGATCGGCTTGCCGCGCAGGTCGACGGGCGAGGGCTCCTTGCGCGGGACGATGGAGAGCACGTCGACGCCCTCGAGGCCACTGTCGATCTCCGCGCGAAGGATCTCGCCGATCTTGGCCCCCGAGGGAACGAGCGATTCGACGAGCGTGCCACGGGGCTCGCGCGCGCCGGCAGCTCGCCAGGTGAACCGACCGTCGTCGNNACCAGGAGGAGCGATGAGCGAGCCCAGCGAGACGCCTGCAGCCGACGAACCGGTCGACGAGACGCCGGACGCGCACGATCTGCAGCACGACCCCGACGAGGCACCTCCCAACATCGACGCCGCCGGCGACCCCGCCCGAGACGACGCGCGCACGCCGAACAGTGCAGACGCCGCGCCGGGCGTGCCGTCTGCGTCACCGCACGACCCGTGGGGCCCGAACAGCGCCGCTCGAAGCGAGCGAGCCGTGTGGCCGACC
>PLCI01000164.1:0-2415 GCA_003135595.1 Acidimicrobiaceae bacterium
CGGTCGAGGTCCTCCCTCGAGACCGAGACCGCGAAGTGGTTGGGGGCGATGAGGCCCCGCACGCCCACCCTGCGGCCGAGATCCATCTCCCGGAGCATCCGGTGGCTGATCTCGATCGGCTGCATCGGGCCGCGGAACGGCATGGTCAATGATCCTTCCACCAACCGCTCGAGTCGGTCCTCGAATCCTCGAAGGCCCATGACTGCGCAAGCCTACTTACCGCGTTCGTCGAGTTAGAACGTTCTCAAGGGCCGCAAGCCACTGCGGTAGGCTCGCCGCTCCCCACGGGCGAGTGGCGGAATAGGCAGACGCGCAGGCTTCAGGTGCCTGTGTCCGCAAGGACGTGGGGGTTCAAGTCCCCCCTCGCCCACGCTCGCGCCGCGACGGCTCGCCGCCGCATCTCAGCGCTGCTCGACCAAGTCGAGGTACTCCTCGCGCCACAGGTCCACGTGCTCTTCGGGAAGCAGCACCGCGTGGGTGGGATGCAGCGACTCGGCGAACGCGCGCTCGTGGCTGACCGCGACGACGGTGCCGGGCCAGCCGGTGAGCATCCGCGCGACGGCCACGACGCTGGCGGGGTCGAGGTTGTTGGTGGGCTCGTCGAGCACGAGCAGGTTCACCTTGCCCGCGGCGAGGAGCGCGAGGGCNNGTGTCGGCCATGTGGTCGAGCGCGGTGCGGTCCGGATCCAGCTGCTCGTGCTCCTGGGCGAAGTACCCGAGCTCGACGTTGACCCCCAGGCGCACCTTGCCCCCCGTCGGGTCCTGGGTCCCCGCCAAGCAGCGCAGCAGGCTCGACTTGCCTGCCCCGTTGCGCCCGACCACGAGGATCCGGTCGCCGCGGCCCACGAGCATCGAGGTGTCCGCCAGCACCACATGGCGCCCGTAGGCGACGCGGAGGCTCGAGACCTCCATGACGTCGTCCCCGCTGCGCGGGGGGGCGGGCAGCCGGAACGTCGTGGCACGCTCCTTGGGGGCGACGACCGTGCGGGTCGCCTCCAGGCGCTCCACCTTGCGGTCCGCGATCTTCGCCTTGCGGGCCTGCTTCTCGGTCGAGTGCCGCCTCGCGTCGGCGAACTCCTTGAGGCGCTTGATCTCGGCGCCCTCGCGCTTGGCGAGCACCTCGGAGCGCTGCCGCGCCTCCGCGGACTGGCGAAGGAACGCCGAGTAGTTCCCCTTGTACTCGGCGACCTTGCCCTCGGCCACGTGCAGGACCTTGTCGATCGACTGGTCGAGGAGGGCCAGGTCGTGGCTGATGAGCAACAGGGCGCTGTCGAGCCCCGCCAGCTCGTCGAAGAGCCAGCGCTTGGCTGACCGGTCGAGGTGGTTCGTCGGCTCGTCGAGGACCACGAGGCCGGCATCCTCGTAGAGCACGCGCATGAGGTCGACACGCCGTCGCTGGCCGCCCGAGAGGCTCGAGAGGTCCTCCAACAAGAGCTCCTCTCGCAGGCCCAGTCCCGCGGCGAGCCGGGAGACCTCGGCCTCGGCCATGTAGCCGCCCTTCGCGGTGAACGTCGACTCGAGGTCGCTGAACGCCTCGATGCGCTCGGGCGTCGGGTCCTCGGCCATCGCGGCGCGCGCGGCGTGCACGTCGGCGTCGAGGCGGTCGAGCCCCCTCGCCGAGAGCACGTGGCTGAGCCCGATGGGCTCGACGCCGAGCCCCTTGTCGATGGGGACCTGTGGCAGGTACGTGACCGACCCGGTACGCACGACCTCGCCGCGGTGCCGGACGTGGGCGGCGGGGCGGCCGAGCACGACGCTCAGCAGGGTCGTCTTGCCCACGCCGTTGCGCCCGACGATCGCGGCCTTCTCGCCGTCGGCGACGCTGAAGGACGCGTCGTCGACGAGCACGCGCCCGGCAACCTCGACGCGCAGCGAGGTGACGAGCAGCATCAGGCGTCCGTCTCGTGGGCGGTGCGCTCCAGGTCCTCGCGGAAGTCCGGGTGCGCGATCGCGGCCAGAGCCAGTGCGCGCTCCTTCACCGTGAGGCCGGCGAGCTCGGCGCGGCCGTGCTCGGTCACGACCGTCGCCACGTGGTGGCGCGGGGTGGACACGACCGAGCCCTCGCGCAGCCTGGCGGTGATGCGGCTGCGCCGCTCGCCGCCCAGGTCGATCGTCGAGCGAAGGCAGATGAGCGAGCGGTCCTCGACGTCGAGGTCCGCGGCCTGGGCGAAGTCCTCGTGGCCGCCGACGCCCGAGACCTGCCGCCCCTCGATCGCGTCGGCGACGACCTGGCCGTAGAGGTCGACCTCGATCGCGCCGTTGATGGCGACGAGCCGCGCATTGCGGCGCACGACCGACGGGTCGTTCACGACGGTGACGGGGCCGAAGCCGACCTCGCCGTTGGCGTCGAGCCATCGGTACAGCTCGGCCGAGCCGAGCGCGAACGTCGTCGCCGACACGCCCTCGAACTGGCCC
>PLCI01000164.1:2493-3089 GCA_003135595.1 Acidimicrobiaceae bacterium
GCCCCGATGCCGGTCTGGAGCGTCGCGCGCTCGGGGACGAGCTCCACGCAGCGCTCGGCGATGCGCACGTCGGCGTCGGTGACCGTGGGCTCGGGCAGCTCGACAGGGGCCGTGTCCACCTCGATCACGACGTCGGCAAGCTCGAGCGGCAGCGTGTTGTCGTAGCCGGCGAGCGCGGTCGTCCTCGGCAGCGCGGCGTTCACCTCGCAGATGAGCACGCGGTCACCGTCGCGGCCCGCGGCGAGCAGCTCGTCGCGCGTCGCGCCGTAGTGCAGGGACAGGTTGAGGCGCCCCTGCGCGTCCGGGGGCGCGGTCTGGACGGCCATGACCCGGGGGCTGAAGCGCTGGAGCACCGAGCCGAACTGGCGGAACCCCGCGGGGACCAGCTGGATGTCGGCGCCCTTGGCCTTGTACAGCCGCTCGACGGGGCCGTAGAAGCCGCAGCGGTAGTGCACGCCCCTGTGCGCGAGCACGTCGAAGAGCCCGAGGAGCAGCGCGCCGCCCAGCACGAGGTCCTCGAAGTCGTCGCGCGCCGACAGCGCCGTGAGCAGCGCGTGGGGGTTCGCGGGCCCGAGCCCGAAGCCGACGGTGTCGGT
>PLCI01000164.1:3147-4448 GCA_003135595.1 Acidimicrobiaceae bacterium
GCGTCGCGGCCCTGGGAGGCGATCTCGCGCACGGCGGTGCGGATGAGCACCCCGCCCGTCGAGGCGAGGATGATGTCGTCGTCCAGGCTCACCATGAAGGCCGCGACCACGGTCCCGCGCACCGCCGTGAGGCGGATCCCGCGCACGCCCATGCCGCCGCGGCCCTGCCGGCTGAACCGCTCGAGCTTCGTCCGCTTGCCGTAGCCGGCGTCGGTGACCACGAGCAGGTCAGCGTCGTCGCGCGCGACGTCGAGGGAGACCACGCGGTCCTCAGGGCGCAGCTTGACCCCGCGCACGCCGGCCGCCGCTCGGCCCATCTCGCGCACGTCGGTCTCGGCGAAGCGGATCGTCATGCCCTTGAGCGTCACCATGAACAGGTCGTCCGCCCCCGTCGTCGGCACCACGCGGACGAGCTCGTCGCCGTCGCGCAGGTTGATCGCGATGAACCCCTCGCGACGTGACTTGTCGTACTCGCTGAACGCGGTCTTCTTGACCTGGCCCTCGGCGGTCGCGAAGACCAAGAACTCGTCGCTCGGGAAGTCCTTCGTCGGCACGATCGCCTGGATCCGCTCCCTCGGCGCCAGGTTGAGAAGGTTCACGACCGCCGTGCCGCGCGCAGTCCGCTCCTTCATGGGGATCTCGTGGCCGCGGAGGCGGTAGACCTTGCCCAGGTTCGAGAACAAGAGCAGGTACGCGTGCGTCGTGGTCTGCAGGACCTGGTCGACGAGGTCCTCCTCGCGGAGCTTGGCGCCCTGCACGCCGCGGCCGCCGCGGCCCTGCGTGCGGAACGCCGCCGCAGCGACCGACTTGACGTAGCCGGCCTGGGTCATCGTGATCACGATGTCCTCGTCGGCCACGAGGTCCTCGATCCCGAGCTCACCGGGGTCGTTGACGATCTCGGTGCGACGCTCGTCGGCGAACCGGTCGCGCACCGCGGACATCTCCTCGGCGATCACCGCTCGCAGCCTCGTGTCGTCGCCGAGGATGGCCTGGAGCTCGGCGATGGTCTCTTTGAGCTTCTGCATCTCCTCGTCGAGCTCGGCACGGCCGAGCCGCGTGAGCCGTCCGAGCGTCATGTCGAGGATGTGCGTCGCCTGCTCCTCGGAGAACTCGAAGGGCGCGGCCATGAGCACCTCGCGGGCCGCGGGGCGGTCCTCGGACGCCCGGATCGCCGCGATCACGGCATCGAGCTGGTCGATGGCGCGCAGCAGGCCCTCGACGATGTGGGCGCGCGCCTCTGCCTTGCGGAGGCGGAACTGGCTGCGCCGCGTCAGCACGTCGACTTGGTGCGCGAGGTAGTG
>PLCI01000164.1:4479-4631 GCA_003135595.1 Acidimicrobiaceae bacterium
TTCGCGTCGCGCTTCAGCTTGATCACGAGCCGGTTCTTGCGAGCAGCCGAGTCGTTCTGGACGCCCGAGATGCCGTCGAGATCGCCGGACTTCACGAGCTCGTCGATCCGGACCTCGACGGACTCGGGCGAGACCTCGTAGGGGAACTCGGT
>PLCI01000164.1:4643-4786 GCA_003135595.1 Acidimicrobiaceae bacterium
TAGGCGTCGAGGATCCCCTGGCGGCCGAGGATCTGGGCGCCCGTCGGGAAGTCGGGACCCTTCACGAACGCCATCAGCTCGTCGGGCGTCGCCTCGGGGTTCGCGAGCAGGTGGAGCGCGGCATCCACGACCTCACCGAGGTT
>PLCI01000028.1 GCA_003135595.1 Acidimicrobiaceae bacterium
GCCCGAGTCCCAGCATCACCACGTCGGTGCGGATCGTCATCAGCGCCTCCTCGTCATACGTGCCCGGACGGCGTCACCGCGTCAGCTCGGTCCCGGCTGCACCGGTGCGGATCTCGCGGCGGATCCGACGCAGGTTCCGGGTCGTCACGTAGGTGCCGCGCACGCCCACCCACAGCAGCGGCACGGCCAAGACCGCCTGGAGGAACGCCGGGGAGGAGACGTCCGCCACNNCACCACAGCCGAGGAAGACCTTGCGGGCGAAGCGCTCGCCCCACATCCGGCGCTCCGGGGACGCCGACTTCCTGCGTGCGCGCTGCGCCATGCGGCTCATCTTCGTTGCTGTAGCCCCGCGACCGCCAGCCGCGCCGCGCCCGGAAGGTCAGTCAGCCTGCGCGGCCGTANNCGCACGATGTCGTCCTCGCCGAAGTAGTCGCCGATCTGGACCTCGACGAAGATCAGGTCGCCGGTGCCGGGGTTCCCGCAGCGGTGCTTGGCGCCCCGCGGCACGTCGATGCAGGACCCGACCTCGAGCAGGTGGGTCTCGCCGTCGAGGAGCACCTCGGCGGTGCCCTGCACGACGGTCCAGTGCTCGGCGCGGTGCACGTGGGACTGGTAGCTCAGGCGCTGGCCGGGCAGCACCGTCATGTGCTTCACCTGCCACGTCGCGGACTCGCTGCTCAGGACCTCATAGGAGCCCCACGGCCGCACCTCGGTCCTCGAGTCGGTTCGGCTCATGGCCGGGCCCCCTGTCCGAGCGCCAATTCCCTGGGAGCGACCCTGGCGACTTCGATCTTCATGCCTGCCTTCCAGCTCCTGTCGGCGTCGACGACCGCCGCGCCTCCGTGATCATTGCAGCGGATCCGGGTGTGATTCAAGGTGCCCCGGCGAGTCAGACCGCGGGGCGGTACTCCGCAACCCAGTTGACCTGCAGCGTCGCTTGGTGCTTGGGGCACGCGGACCACGATGCCGGTGCGTTGCAGCGCGTCTGCTGGTCGATGTCGAGCGTCATCGGCTGGTGGGGGATCTCGCCGTAGTTCGTGATCCGACCCCATTCGCGACCGTCCATCGTGAAGGTGAGCGACTTCTTCGTCCAGATGACACCCCAGGTGTGCCAACGCTCGAGGTTGAAGTGGTGCGTGCCCTGCTCGAAGGCGTTTCCCGAGCCGTAGTGCACGGTCCACGAGGTCGAGTGCGTGGAGTACGCCGACTCGTTGAGGTCGACCTCAGGTGGCCACACCGGCGCGACCGGCCACAGCAGCTCGGCCTCGTCCGGCCCGGGGCCGGTCACCCTCGAGCGCACGAAGATGGCGCCGTACAGCATGCCCTTCTTGCACAGGCACATGCCGCCCGAGACCCAGTGGCCGCCGAACTTCGGGTCGCGGTAGGTGGTGAGGCGGATGACGCCGCCACCGGTGAGCACGTGGCTCGGCGCCCACTCGCTGCCGGCGTCGCCGGAGGGGATGCCGGCGAACTTCCCCCACTCGCTCGGCAGGACCGGGCTGTGGAAGTTGCTGCGGTAGGAGAGGACATAGCCACGCAGTGCCCTCGGGCCGGGGGGCGCGAGGCCCGATGGCTCACGGCGGCTCGGGATGCCGAGCGGGTACACGGCCTTGCCGAGGGCCGTGCTGTGGCGGTCGTGTGCTCGGTTCGATTGGGGCGCCGCAAGGCTCGGCGCCGCCGACAGCAACACCGCCCCAGCAGCGATGACGACACCAGCAACGCGAAGTCGGCGCAAGTGACACCTCCGTGACGAACTCGTGCACGTATGTGGCTCGGTAAGGCTCATGAGGGGTGTGGCAGGTCGGCAACTGCGATTGATCGCGTCGCCTCCCCGCGCAACCACAGTACCGAAGATGAGTGTGTCAACTCGGTTGTGCGCACAAACAATTGCTCACCTGTGCGCGAATCAGGCTGCGATCTGGGGCAACGCTCATTTTTCACAAGGTCACCAGCGGTTGAGATGTCGCCGCATTTCCCGATCTCATCGGTTTGCGTCACTGAACGCGACACGCATCGCATCGCGACATGCGTGCGTCGCGTGCGTCGCGTGCGCGAGCTCGATCACACGCTGCATGTCAGCCCGCACGGAGCAGCCGACCACTTGTAGCTCGTGTCGCGCCGGCATTCTCGACCGGCGCTCGGCGAGCCGCGTGCGTACGCACACGGTGCGTTCTGGCAACACTGGGATCCGGTTCGTCGTGGTCAGTGTGTGCGTGTCGCACCAGGTCACGACTCCAGGGCGACAACAACCGCATGCCGACTGGACGTGCGATTGTGCGCTGCATATCGTGCGGGCAACTGAGGGGTTTGGACGCACCTCAGGAAATGCCGAGGCAGCTGGAGGAAGATCAGCGGATCCGGATCGTGGACAGGTTCCTGCGTTCGCAGTCCCCTCATTCGCTGACCTTCCAGCTGCCTCTGCACCGACCGACGCGGCCGCGCCGAGCACTCGATACCGTGAGCACATGACACTCAACGGAAGCTACGAGCCGAGCCCGTCGGCGTGGGTGCGCGAGCAGGTCGAGGAGTACGAGCGCTCCGGCGGCCAGCGCGCGAACACGCTTCGCGACACCGGGATGCCGATCATCATCGTCACGATGAAGGGCAACAAGTCCGGCGCGATCCGCAAGTCCCCAGTGATGCGCGTCGAGCACGACGGCGACTACGCACTCGTCGCGTCCAAGGGCGGCGCTCCCACGCACCCCGAGTGGTACTTCAACCTTGTCGCGGCTCCCGACGACGTCCGGGTCCAGGACGGGGCAGAGCCCTTCGACGTCACGGTGCGAGAGGTGACGGGCGACGAGCGCGCGGCGTGGTGGGAGCGGGCGGTTGCTGCCTACCCGCCCTATGCGGAGTACCAGGAGAAGACCGACCGCACCATCCCGGTCCTGGTCGCGACGCCTGTCAGGGACTGACGCGGACGTGGCGGCGTGCGCCGCGGACGGGCGCCCGTCGCGGGCTGCTCATTAGCCGTGATCAGTGCCCGAGCTCGCGCAGCCTGGGGTCATCGATCCCGAAGTAGTGCCCGATCTCGTGGATGACGGTCTCGCGCACCTGCTCTCGCACTTCTTCTTCGGTCCAGCACGCGCCGCAGATCGCATTCTGGTAGAGCGTGATCCGATCGGGCATCACGCCTGAGTAGCTCACTCGGCGCGTCAGCGGCACGCCCTCGTACAACCCGAAGAGGTTGCCACGCTCCGAGTCGTCCTCGATGAGGAACGCGACGTTGACGATCTTGCTCGCGAAGCTCTCGGGAATCGAGTCGAGCGCGTCGTCGACGAAGGACTCGAACTCCTCGCGAGTGACTTCGAACACCTGGGGACTGTACCGGTCTGTCAGCCCGACGATGAAGCTCCTGTCGAGAGGAGACCCTTGCGCCGCTGGTACTCCTCGTCGTCGATCTCGCCACGGGCGAATCGCTCGTCGAGAATCCGCGACGCCTCTGATGCCTGTCCCCACTCGCTGGGAGAGGGCGCCACCGGGCGAGCGACGTGACGGTCGCGAGTGAAGAGCACGACAGCGAGGGCGACCGCGGCGACGAGCGCGAGCCCGAGCAACAGCACAATGAGCGGGCCACCGAGGAAGTGCCGCCCCACGAAGAAGTGGTGGTGCATGAACATGCGTCCTCCTCGGTGCGCGGCGAACCCACAGATCGGTCTAGCGCGCCATCGGCGTGCTCTCGCCTTCTCAGAGGTGCCCTGCGGTTCGGCGAGCGAGGCGGAACCGACTTCACACGATCGGTGCGTCACGCACGCAGGCGGTGGTGACCAGATCTCGGCGCACCTGCTCGGTACGATGGCCGCCCTTCCCGACACGTGCCACCGCGTGGAGGAACATGCGCGCAACCCGGAACCCCCTCGCCATCGCGCTGTCGACCGCGGCCCTCCTTGTCGGTGTCGGCGGCGCCGCGTCGGG
>PLCI01000107.1:0-3846 GCA_003135595.1 Acidimicrobiaceae bacterium
CGCTTCGACGACGTGCTCGATCTCGTCGACTCGACCTCCCCGTACGCGCTCACCGGCGCGGTCTTCGCTACGGACCGCGCTGCGATCGTGAGGGCGAGCGAGCGGCTCCGCTATGCCGCGGGCAACTTCTACGTCAACGACAAGCCGACCGGCGCGGTCGTGGGCCAGCAGCCCTTCGGTGGGTCCCGCGCGTCTGGCACGAACGACAAGGCCGGCTCGATCGCGAACCTCGAGCGCTGGGTAAGCCCGCGGACGATCAAGGAGAACTTCGCCCCGCCGACCGAGCACCGCTATGGGCACATGGCGCCAGACGAGGGGTGAACCCGCTCCGCTCGACGATCCTCGCGGCATCGCGGTCCCGCCACGTCCGCCACGGCGTCGAGTCCTTCGGCACGACCAGGCGCGTCGTCGACCGCTTCGTTGCCGGTGAGGGCACCGACGACGCGCTCGAGTGCGTGCACCGTCTGACCAGCGAGGGCCTTCTGGTCACGGTCGACCACCTCGGCGAGGAGGTCACCGACGCCGCGGGCGCGGACGCAACCGTCGAGGCGTACACGTCGCTCCTGTCGGCGCTCCACGAGAAGGACCTCGGGCGCGGGGCGGACGTCTCGGTGAAGCTGTCCGCCCTCGGACTCGAAGCCGACCCGTGCGGCGCGCGCGAGCGCGCCGGTCGCATCCTCACCGCAGCACGCGCCGTCGACGCGACGATGACCATCGACATGGAGCACAGCGCGCGCACCTCGACCACGCTCGAGGTCGTCCGCTCGCTTCGCGACGACGACCCGAGCGTCGCTGCGGTCATCCAGGCGATGCTGCGGCGCACCGAGGACGACGCGAGGCAGCTCGCGTCCGAGGGCGCGCGCGTGCGACTGTGCAAGGGGGCGTACGCCGAGGCCGCCGACGTCGCGTACCAGCGGCGCGGCGACGTGGACGAGTCCTACCGGCGGTGCCTCAAGATCCTCATGCACGGGTCGGGAACGCCGCTCGTCGCGAGCCACGACCCCGCGATGCTGACGGCCGCGCTCGAGCTCGCCGCAGCCGAGGGGCGGGGACCGGACTCCTACGAGCTCCAGCTGCTCTTGGGCGTCCGCCCCGATGAGCAGCGACGTCTGCACTCCCTCGGACTGGCGGTCCGCGTCTACGTCCCGTTCGGCACGGAGTGGTGGGGCTACCTCATGCGCCGGCTCGCCGAGCGGCCCCAGAACCTCGCCTTCTTCGCGAGGGCGCTCGCCTCCAGGCGCTGATCAGCGCTGGCGGACGCGACCGCGCGCGGCGCTCATGACGACCGCGCCGAAGGCGAGCAGCGGCACGACGACGACCGCGACGGCGCGCGGCGATGACGCGAGGCCGAAAGAGATCGCGACGACGACGAGCGTGACCACGAACAGCTCGGGGGTGTCCCCGACGAGGAAGTCGAGCCAGAAGCGGCCGAAGGCGCGACCGGCCCGCGCGATCGCCGCGGTCACGACGGGACCGCCGCGACGTGCGTGGGCGATGACCGCGACAGCCAGGGCACGACGAGCATGGTGAGCACCACGAGCGAGCCCACGAGCGCGAGGAGGAAGAGGTCCGACCCTGGCCAGTGGATGCCCGCGCCCTCGCCCACCCAGAAGAGCCCGAAGCTCGTGAGCATGATCCCGACGACGAGCTTGATCAGGTTCTCGGGGACCCTGGAGAGCTGCCGTGCGACGATCGCGCCGACGACGCCGACGATGAGCAGCGCGGCGAGCGCGGCGACCGAGGCGAGTCCAAGCCGCCCCTGGCTCGCGCCCAGGCTGATCACGATGAGGACGACCTCGGTGCCCTCCAAGAAGACGCCCTTGAAGGCGACCGCGAAGCCGACGGAGTCACGGGTGCGCACCGCGGCGCCGTCGACGGCGAGCTCGGCGACCGTCTCGGCGTAGATCTGGTCCTCGTCGTGCAGGGCCTTGTGCCCGCTCGCTCGGAGCCACGCCTTTCGGAGCCACGACATCCCGAGCGTCAGGAGGAGCGCGCCGACGACCACACGCAGGGCGTCGATCGGGACGTAGCGGATGAGGGGGACCCCGACCGCGGCGAC
The DNA here is from genome assembly GCA_003135595.1 of Acidimicrobiaceae bacterium. Lineage (GTDB taxonomy): Bacteria > Actinomycetota > Acidimicrobiia > Acidimicrobiales > RAAP-2 > Palsa-459. The sequence continues at coordinate 2,060 of PLCI01000107.1, forward strand.
CAGCACCCCGAGCACGGCGAGCGCCGTCGCGGCACCCTCGAGCGCGGAGCGCCAGCCACGCGAGGTGCCCGCCGCGAGCACGATCGTGAGCGCCTCGACCATCTCCACGCTGCTCGCCCCGAACACGGCAGCGACCAGCACCCAGTCCCGAGTCGTCACCTCAGGTGCACCCGTCGTGTCATCGCCCCGAGGGTACCGGGCGCGCGACGACGACCCGCGTGCAAGCCTCGTGCATGCCCGAGACCGACGGCCCCGTCCGTCCGAGTGTCGCACCACAGCCGCAAGGCGTCGCGTGGCCCACCGAGGCGTGGCCCGAGGGCGTAGCGAGCGCCGCCGTCGACGCCCTCGTCGACCGAGCCTTCGAGGACCCCGAGCTCGCGGCGTCCTACGCCGTCGTGGTCGTGCACCGCGGGCGCGTGGTCGCCGAGCGCTACGGCGGCGCGCTGCCGAGCTTCACGCGCGAGCCGACCCCCGTCACCTCGACGACCCCGCTGCTCAGCTGGTCCATCGCCAAGTCCGTACTGCACGCGGCCGTGGGCATCCTCGTCGGACAGGGGCGCCTCGAGCTCGACGCGCCTGCGCCCGTGCCTGCCTGGTCGCGGCCCGGCGACCCGCGTGGCGCGATCACGCTGCGCCAGCTGCTGCGGATGCGCGATGGGCTCGGATGGAACGAGGACTACGTCGACGAGACCGTCTCGGACGTGATCGAGATGCTGTTCGGCTCGGGCAAGGACGACGTCGCCTCGTTCGCCGCCGCGCGCGAGCTCGCCCACGAGCCGGGGACGACCTTCAACTACTCCTCGGGATCGTCCAACCTCATCGCGTCGATCGTCCGCGACCACGTCGGACGCGGAGAGGCCACCGCGCGCTTTCTCACCGACTCGCTGTTCGGTCCGCTCGGCATGCACGACGCCACGATCAGGTGCGATCAGGCCGGCACGTTCGTCGGCTCGAGCTACGTGTACTGCTCGGCGCGCAGCTACGCCAAGTTCGCGACGCTGTACCTGCGTGGCGGCTCCTGGGACGGCACGAGGTTGCTCGACGCGTCGTGGGTCGCCGACGTCCACGTGCCGGCCAGCCGGGACACGACGGCCCCGGACACCTACTACTCGCACCATTGGTGGCTGGACGCGCGCGGCACCTTCTGGGCGAGCGGCTACGAGGGCCAGCGCGTCGTCGTGTGCCCTGCCCGAGACTGCGTCGTCGTGCGGCTCGGCCACACGCCCGCGGCCGGCTACCCGGCGCTGCGGAGCTGGTGCGACTCGGTGGTCGCCGCGCTCGACTGAGCCCCACGTCGAGGCGAGGGGATCGCCGCGACGACGAGCCAGAGGAGCGACACCGCGATCAGCGCGTTGCGAGAGATGAAGATCACGACGAACGTCAGGTCGTAGCCGTGGTGCGAGAGGCTCTCGTTTCGCGCGAGGCGGAACGGGACGAGGCACGCGAGCACGANNACCCAGAAGAAGTAGTGGTCCCAGGCGACCGGCGAGCCGACCGTCGAGGCGAGCACCACGCAGAGGAGCGCCCCGAGCTCTCGGCCCTCTTGAAGCTGGCGCCACGCTGCGTAGACGCCGAGTGCAAGGACCGCGACGCACAGCACAAGGCCCACGTCTCGCTCGACGAGCGAGCCGTCGAAGGGCTGCCGGAAGAGCATCGTGTAGACGCTCGAGCTGGTCGACAGCCAGTGCGCGTTGTGCCAGTAGTGCCGCAGCTCGTTGCCGCCCAGGAGCCGGTGCAAGAAGTACGTCGCGCTGTAGGAGGGGAAGACGACCCAGGCGAGCGCGGTC
>PLCI01000107.1:3897-9700 GCA_003135595.1 Acidimicrobiaceae bacterium
GAACAGTCCCACCTGGCCGAGGGCGAGGTGCACGCCGACGGGCTGGAGCACGAGCGCGCTGAGGGGCGTCGCTGCGAGCAGCGACACGGCCCATGCCTTCTGCCACCGCCACCTGCACGCGAAGCGCGCGGCCGAGGCGATCAGCCAGGCGAGCGCCAGCAGCGACGCGAGCGTCCAGAGGACCTCGCCACTGAAGAGCCCCACCCACGTGAGCGGCCAGAAGAGCCACAGCGCTGCGGGCGGGTACACGAAGTACTGCAGCTGTTCGATGTTCGCGTAGTACAGGACGCCGCCGTGCCGGACGCTGTTGACGTTCACGATCCGGTAGGTGAGGTCCTTGAACCCGACCGCATAATTGCTCGAGAAGAGCCAGTTCGACGTCGGCACGTGCCACGCGACGTACCACGAGAGCAGCCCGAGCACGCCGAGCCCTGCGAGCATCGACACGACGGCGTGCCGGTCGATCGCCACGAGCGCGCGCTCGATGGCGCGGCGCCATCGGTCGGGCACTCGGCCCGACACGCTGCGCGCCGGGGCCGCGGTCACCTAGTCCCCTTCGTATCCGAAGCCCAGGTCCTCGGCGGTCACGATCGCGGCAAACCGGAGCCCCTCGGCTGCCGCCATGGCGCCGCACGTGCCCCCGCGGTCCACGAGCGCGCACAGCAGTATGGGATCGGCGCCCAGGTCACGCACGACGCGCGCGGCCTCGAGCAGCGACGTGCCGCGTGTCGTCGCGTCCTCGGTGAGCACGACCTTGTCGCCAGGATCGAGCGCGCCCGCGATCCGGCCACCGCCACCGTGGTCCTTCGCCTCCTTGCGCACGCTGAACACCTTGATCGGCCGGCCCCTCGTGGCCGCGACCGCCGCGGCCACGTAGGCGAGGGGGTCTGCTCCCATCGTGAGCCCGCCGATCGCCGTGGTCGACTCTGGTGCGACCGAGAGCACCGCGTCGGCGACGAGGAGCATCGCCTCGGGCCGACACGCCGTCTGCTTGGCGTCGATGAACCACGTGGACTTCCGCCCGCTCTTGAGCGTGTAGTCGCCACGCATCACGGCGTGCTCCAAGAGGTGCGCGACGAGCTGTGCCTTCACGACTTCGTCGACGGCGCCCGTCATGGTCAAGCAGGCTCGCCGGCGCGCACGACGCCCGCGACCGCGGCATCGAGCCCGCCGTCACGAAGCGTCACGACCAGGCCGTCGGCGGCGTCGCGGTCCACGACGAGGACCATGCCGATGCCCAGGTTGAACGTGCGGGCCATCTCGTCGTCGCTGACACCGCCCTCTCGCTGCAGCTCGGCGAAGACCCTCGGGACCTCGATGCTCGAGCGATCGACGTCGGCGCGAACGTGCGGGGGCAGCGCTCGGGCGAGGTTGGCGGCGAGCCCGCCGCCGGTGACGTGCGCCGCGGCTCGAATCGAGCCGGGATGCGCGCGCAGCGCGCCCAGGACGTGGGGCGCGTACAGGATGCTCGGCTCGAGGAGCACGTCGCCCAGCGAGCGGTCGGAACCCTCCCACGCGGGACCCTCGAGGTCGCGGTGGCACACGTCGAGCAGGACGTGCCGCGCGAGTGCGTAGCCGTTGGAGCGCAGCCCGCCCGAGGCGAGCGCGACGAGCGCGTCGCCGTCTCGGACACGCTCGGGGCCGAGCTGCTCGTCGCGCTCGACGACGCCGACGGCGAAGCCCGCGAGATCGAACTGATCGGCCGCCATCACGCCGGGGTGCTCGGCGGTCTCGCCGCCGAGCAGCGCGCAGCCCACCTCGAGGCACGCCGCGTCGATGCCCGCGACGAGCTCGGCGATCGCGTCGGGATCGAGGACCCCGACCGCGAGGTAGTCGAGGAAGAAGATCGGCTCGGCACCCGTGCACACGAGGTCGTCCACGCACATCGCGACGAGGTCCTGGCCGACGCTCGAGAGCCTGGCGAGCGCACGCGCGATCTCGAGCTTGGTCCCGACCCCGTCGGTCGTCGCCACGAGCACGGGGTCGCGCCACCCGCCCTCGCGCATCGAGAACCGCCCCGCGAACCCGCCGATCGAGCTCAGCACCCCTGGTCGATCCAGGGACCGCAGCGAGGCGGCGATCCGCCGCACCGCCTCGTCGCCCGCGGCGACGTCAACTCCGGCAGCGGCGTAGGTGGCGGACGGACGAGCCGTCACGCCTTCGCCCCGGTGGTACCTCGCACCACGAGCGGCACGCGCGTCGGGTACCGACCGGTGAGGCACGCGTCGCAGAACCCCGCCGTGGGCGCACCGATCGCCTCGACCAGGTCCTCCAGGGCGACGTAGGCGATCGAGTCACAGCCGAGGAAGTCGCGGATCTCGTCGATCGAGCGATGCGACGCGAGCAGCTCGTCGCGCGTCGGCGTGTCGATCCCGTAGAAGCAGGGCCAGCGGAACGGCGGCGACGAGATGCGCAGGTGGACCTCGGTCGCCCCGGCGTCGCGCAGCATCGTCACGATCGCCCTCGTCGTCGTCCCCCGCACGATTGAGTCGTCGACGACGATGAGACGCTTGCCGAAGATGTTCTCGCGGAGCGGATTCAGCTTGCGGCGCACGCCGCGAGCCCTCGCGCCTTGGTCCGGCGTGATGAACGTGCGCCCGATATAGCGGTTCTTGACAAGGCCCTGGCCGAACGGGATCCCGCTCGCGAGCGCGTAGCCCTCCGCGGCGGGCACGCCCGAGTCCGGAACCCCCATGACGAGGTCGGCATCGACGGGCGACTGGCGCGCGAGGAGCTCGCCGGTCCGCCGACGCGCGCCGTGGACCTCGCGGCCAGCGAGCACGGCGTCGGGGCGCGCGAAGTAGACGAACTCGAAGATGCACAGCTTGGTGGACTCCGCGGGGGTGAGCAGCTGCGTCGAAGAGCAGGTCGTCCCCTCGATCGTGACGAGCTCGCCCGGGGCCACCTCGCGAACGAACGTCGCGCCCATGACGTCGAGGGCCGGCGACTCAGAAGCAAGCGCCCACCCCTCGGGCGCGTCCACGCCGCCGAATCGGCCGAGGCACAGCGGACGGAAGCCATGCGGGTCGCGGATCCCATGGACCCGCCCCTCCTCAACGAGCACGAAGCAGAACGCGCCCTCGACGAGAGGCAGGACCGTGGACATCGCGCCGGCGAGCGTCTGGCCCGACTCCATCGCTGCGGCGAGCAGCTCGGCGACGACGTCGGTGTCGGTGAGCAGCAGGCCGGGGAGCATGCCGGCGCGCTCGGCGAGCACGTCCGTGTTGGTGAGGTTGCCGTTGTGCGCGAGCGCGAAGCCGAAGCTGCCCTGGGAGCGGAAGACAGGCTGGGCGGCATGCCAGCCGAGGTCGCCCTGCGTGGAGTACCGCGTGTGGCCGATCACCTGCTGGCCGTCGAGCGCCGTGAGGCTGCGGTCGTTGAACACGGCCGAGACGAGGCCCATGTCCTTCACCACCGTCACGGTCTCATGGTTGGCGCTCGCCATGCCCGCGGACTCCTGGCCCCGGTGCTGCAGCGCGTAGAGCGCGTCGAAGACGAGCCGGGACACCTCGCGCCCCGGGTAGGACACCGCCACGACGCCGCAGGCCTCTTTCACCTCGTCACCGGCCGATCGAGGCCGGGGCCGTCCCAGAGCGCATGCGCTCCCAGTCTCTCATAGCGACGTTGGATGCCACGCACGTTAAGGGGATATGCGGTCCCGCGAGGTCCGTCACAAGGCCCTCGGTACGCTCTCGGCGGTGATCGACCTGCACTGCCACTCGTCGTGCTCTGACGGGACCGACCCGCCCGAGCGCCTCGCTCGGCTCGCGGCTGAGGCCGAGCTGACCGCGGTCGCGCTCACCGACCACGACACCGTCGCGGGATTCGACGCGTTCGACTCGGCGTGCCAGCAACGAGGCGTTCGCGCGATCCGGGCAGCGGAGATCTCGTGCCTCGACGAGGGGCGCAGCATGCACGTGCTCTGCTACTTCATCTCCGACGACGAGGGCTCGGCGCTTCGCCGGCTGCTCGCCACGCTCTCTGGCGATCGCGATCGTCGCAACGTGGTCCTACTCGAGCGCCTCGCGTCACTCGGCTACGACCGGGTGACGATCGAAGAGGTGCGAAAGTCCGCCGGCGAGGAGACCGCCTCGATCGGGCGCCCCCACTTCGCCAACGCGCTGCTACGCCTCTACCCCACCGAGTTCACGAACCTCCAGGGCGTCTTCGACGCGCTGCTCGGCTCGAGCGGAGCCGCCTACGTGGAGAAGGCCCACGTCACGGTCGCCGAGGCGAGCGCCGCGGCGCGCGCCGACGGTGCGGTCACGGCAATGGCCCACCCGCTCATCACCCTCATGGCCGACGCCAGGGCCGACGACCGGACGCTCGACACGATCGAGCGCCGCGTCGAGCCCGTCCTCGAGCGGCTTGTCAACGACGGGCTCGGCGGGCTCGAATCGTTCTACTCGCGGCACGACGCGCTGGAGGCCCAGCTCTTGGCGTCACTCGCCCGTCGGCACGGGATCGTGCCGACCGGGGGGTCCGACTTCCACGGCACGACGAAGCCCGACCTCGCCCTCGGGCGCGGCACGGGCAGCCTTGCGGTCCCCGACGAGCTGCTCGTAGAGCTCGAGGCCGCCCGCCCGCGAGGCTGAGTCGCCCTTCGGCATCGGCTCGGATCGACGCGAGGTCACACGGCGAGCGAGGGGTCGAGCGACAGCCGCCCGGCCGCGCGTCGCAAGTCCACGATCGACACGTCGCACAGGCCCTCTACGACGAGCCGATCCCCGTCAGCCACGCCGAGCATGCTGATCGGGACGCCCGCGGCATGGGCCGCGAACCCGATCGCGTCGGGATCCCTCGTCGCCACGACGAACCTCGAAGGCTGCTCGCAGAACAGCTCGCGGTGCCCGTGCAGACCCGAGACGACCGCGCCGATGTCGCCGTTGCTGCACAGCTCGGCGAGTGTGACCGCGAAGCCGCCGGCGGACACGTCGCGCACCGCGCTCACCACGACCGACTCGCCGCGCAACGAAGGCGCAACCAGGTCGACCACGAGGTCGCAGACCCGCTGGTGCGCGACGGGCTCGAGGACCGGCGGCCTGCCGCCGCGTCGACCGCGACGCGCGGCCCACGCCGACCCGCCCAATGGGTGCGGTCGATCCCCGTGTGCGTCACGCTCTCCCAAGAGCACGATCGTGTCGCCGCGTGTGAGCGCCGCGCCGGGTGGGACGCCGACCAGCTCGTCGACGATGCCGATCACGCCGAGGACGGGCGTTGGGTCGATGTCGACGCCCGAGGACTCGTTGTACAGCGAGACGTTTCCCCCGATCACGGGCAGGCCGAACGCCCGGCAGGCGTCGGCCAGCCCCCCGAGGCATTCGACCAGCTGCCACATGACCTCTGCATGCTCGGGGTTGCCGAAGTTGAGGCAGTTGACGACCGCAGCGGGACGAGCGCCCACGCAGGCGAGGTTCGCGATCGACTCGGCGAGGATCAGCGCGGTGCCGCCGCGCGGGTCGAGAGCGCAGCTCCGCGGGTTCGAGTCCGTCGTGATCGCGACGCCGCGCGTCGAGGTGGGGAGCCCAGGTCCACCGAGTCGCAGCAGCGCGGCGTCGCCCCCCGGTCCGACGACGGTGTTCAAGAACAGCTGGTGGTCNNGGTCGTACTGGCGATACACCGGCGCGGGGTCGATCACGAGGCCGAGCAGGTCCTCGCTGCACGACCCCGGTGGCTCGTCGTCCGTCGGGTCGTCCGCGAGCCGCGCGTCGAGGTCGTCAGGTCGTCGCCGCGGGCGGTCGTAGCTCGGGGCGTCGTCGGCAAGGGCGCCGGCGGGCACCTCGGCGAGCACGGGGCCGTCGAG
>PLCI01000107.1:9724-10333 GCA_003135595.1 Acidimicrobiaceae bacterium
ATCGCGAGCATGCGCTCCTGGCTTTCGGAGGTCATGACCTCCGCGGGCACCATCCCGGGCTCGCGTCGCGGCACGACGTCCACGTCGACGTCCATCCCCAGGCCGGCGCGCGCCGCGGTCTCGCTCGTCGCGCACGCGAGCCCCGCGCCGCCGAGGTCCTGGATCCCNNGACGACGCGAGCACCGAGACGCCCCCGATGCCGTCGCGACCAGTGGTTGCACCGAGCAGCACCGCCACGTTCCCGACGCCGCTCGCCCTGCCGAGGACGAGCCGCCCGACGGGCATCGCGCCCATGCACAGGACGTTGACGAGCGGGTTCTCGGCGTACGTCGCGTCGAAGGTGAGCTCGCCGCCAACGGTCGGGACGCCGACGGAGTTGCCGTAGCTCGAGATGCCCGCGACCACACCGTCGAAGAGCCACCGCTGCCGCGGCTCGTCGAGCTCGCCGAAGAAGAGCGGGTCCATGACGCACAGCGGCCGTGCGCCCATCGTGAAGATGTCGCGCAGGATCCCGCCGACCCCCGTCGCGGCGCCCTGGTGGGGCTCGATCGCCGACGGGTGGTTGTGCGACTCAATGCGGATGGCGACCGCGATGCCGTCGCCGGCGTC
>PLCI01000019.1:0-3406 GCA_003135595.1 Acidimicrobiaceae bacterium
ACGCTGAACTGCTCGGTGAACTGGTTGAACACCCGGTACTCGCCCTGCTCGGGCGGGTTGAGGCAGGCGAGCTCGACGCACGCCTGGGTGTCGCGGATGTCGAGGGTGCCGCGGGTCTGGCCGCCCTTGCCGTACACCGTGAGCGGGTGTCCGGTCACGGCCTGGACGACGAAGCGGTTGAGCACGGTGCCGAACACCCCGTCGTAGTCGAATCTCGTCAGCAGCTCAGGATGCAGAGCCGTCTCGTCAGTCTCCTGGCCGTACACGACGCCCTGGTTGAGGTCCGTCGAGCGCAGTCCCCACACCCGGCAGCAGAACTGGATGTTGTGCGAGTCGTGCACCTTGGACAGGTGGTAGAAGCTGTGCGGGTTCTTCGGGAAGGGCAGCACGTCGGTGCGTCCCTTGTGGGTGATCTCGATGAAGCCCTCTTCGATGTCGATGTTGGGCGTGCCGTACTCACCCATCGTGCCGAGCTTGACGAGGTGGATCGACGGGTCGACGTCCGCGATCGCGTAGAGGACGTTCAGGGTGTTGATCACGTTGTTGTACTGCGTGTAGACGGCGTGCTTCTGGTCGATCATCGAGTACGGCGCGGAGCGCTGCTCAGCGAAGTGCACGACGGCCTCGGGACGGAACTCCTTGATGACCCGATGGGTGAAGTCCGGGTCCACCAGGTCCCCGAACCAGCAGGCGAGCTCCTTGCCGGAGACCTCCTTCCAGACCTGGACCCGGCGCTGGAACTGGGCGATCGGAACGAGGGAGTCGACCCCCATCTCGTAGTCGTACTGGCGACGCGCGCAGTTGTCGACGACGCCCACCTCGTGGCCCTTGTTGGACAGGTACAGGGCGGTCGGCCAACCGAGATAGCCGTCGGCTCCAAGGACGAGGATGCGCACGTGAGTCTCCTGGCTCGAATGGGGGACCCGATCGTCGGGTCGGTTGCGGCGAAAACCCTACATGAGCCACAGGCCAAAGGTGGTCTTACTGCGCGTCGACCTCGCGTGCGACCAGATCAATCACTTCCAACTCAGGTGCACCAGCGGTGACCGGCATCGTGGTGATCGCCTCGGGAAGTTCGAGATCGCCGCTCACCTCGCCGATGCCGAGCGCCCGCAGCTGGCGGGCCGTCGGGAGCAAACGGCGCTCGAGGGAGTTGACCGCGTCGTTGTACGACCCGACCGCGTGGTCGAGCGAGCCGCGCAGCTTCGAGAGGTGGCTCGCGAACTTGCAGAGCCGCTCGTAGAGGCGCTCGGTCAGGTTCTGGATCTCGGCGGTATGCCGCGCGAGGCGCTCCTGGCGCCACCCGTACGAGACGGTCTGGAGCAGCGCGATGAGCGCGGTCGGCCCCGTGAGAAGCACGTGGTTGGAGAGCGCGTACTCGGTGAGCGTGGGATCGGCCTCGAACGCCGCAGCGAGGAGCGCGTCGCCGGGCACGAAGCACACGACGAAGTCGGGCGATCGGGAGAACTGCTTCCAGTACTCCTTCGACGAGAGCTTCTGGACGTGGGTCCGGACCTGGCTCGCGTGCGTTCGCAGCTGCCGGGTGCGCTCGTCCTCGTCGGGGGCCTCGATCGCGTCGAGGTAGGCCGACAGCGGGACCTTGGAGTCGATGACGACTTCGGCCCCATCGGGAAGGTGCACGACGAGGTCTGGGCGCTGGAGCACGTCCTCGTCGGTGCGGACCGACAGCTGCTCGTCGAAGTCGCAGTGCTCGGTCATGCCGGCCATCTCCACGACCCTGCGCAGCTGCAGCTCGCCCCAGCGCCCTCTGGTCTGGGGCCGGCGCAGCGCGGTCACGAGGTTGCGCGTCTCGGCGGTGAGCTGGTCTTGGGATCGGCGCAGCGAGTCGACCTGTGTCGTGATGTTGCCGTAGGCCTCCTTGCGCTCCTTCTCGACCTCGTTGACGTGCTGCTCGAATCGAATGAGGAGGTCCGACACGGGCCCGATCGCCGCGCGCAGCGTCCGGTCGCGCTCCTCGCCGTGGCGACCGGTCTGCTCGGAGAGCTGGCGCACCACCTTTTCCATGACCGTCTGGGACTGCGCGGCGAAGGCCTCGTGGAGGCGATCGAGCTCCATGTCGAGCCGCGTCTGCTCGCGCTCGATCGAGGCCTCGGCGGCCTGGACCTGGGCCGTGAGCCGCGCACGTTCCTCGCGCAGCTCGCTGCCCGCGGACCGTTGCGCCACCAGCTCGGCGCGCGTGGCCTCGAGCTCGCTCGCGACCCGGTCCGCGACCGCGAGGCTCGCGAGGTCCCCCGACGCGCGGCGCTGGAGGATCATCGCGGTGGCCGCACCGCCCACCACGAGGCCCCCGATCGCTGCGAGCAGCACGCCAAGCACCACGCGTTCTCCTCTCGAGCATGCCCGATTGCCATGGTAGGCAGGCACCGGGCCCTCAACTGAGGTCTAGCGTCGGGGTGTGACTCGACGGCTGCATCGCAACCACACCCCCATCGACGCGCTCACGACGAGCCAGCACGTGACCTTCGACGCGGACTTCGAGGCGAGGATCGTCCGTGTCTGGGCGCTTGTCGGCGAGGCGATCGCGGGCGCGACGCACGCGCTGCTCGGCGGCGACCGAGAGCTCGCCAAGAATCTCGTCCACGACGACGAGGTGATCGACGACCTCGTGAACGGCCTGGTGGCCGAGGTGACGAGAGCTCTCGAGCTCGGGACCGGCACGCCGGCGGATCGGCGCCGCCTCGTCTCGCTGGTGCGGACGCTCCCCGAGCTCGAGCGCAACGGCGACCTCGCCGCGCACATCGCTCGACGCGCCGCACGGGGACTCGGCCAGGAGATGAGCCCTCGCGCGCGAGGGCTCATCGAGCGCATGGGCGAGGTGGCCGCCACGATCTGGCGTGCCGCGACCGACAGCGTCAGCTCGTCCACCAAGGGAAGCCTCGACGCCGTCGAGGAGCTCGACGACGAGCTCGACGACCTGCACGTGAGCCTCACCGGTGAGCTCGTCTCGGGCTCGATGCCCGTCCCCGTCGCCGTCGAGGTCGCGATGGTCGGGCGCTTCTACGAGCGATTCGGCGACCACGCCGTCAACCTCGCGAACCGCCAGCCCGGTCGGTCCCTGGTCGACTGAGTCCCAGCGGGGGCGGTCCGCCGCGCGTCACGCGGCCGCGAGTGCCTCGGCGATCTGGACCGCGTTGAGCGCGGCTCCCTTGCGCAGGTTGTCGCCCACGACGAAGAGCGAGAGGCCGTTGGCCATGGCGTTCGTCGAGCGAAGCCGGCCCACGAGGCTCGGGTCCGTGCCCGCCGCGGCGAGCGGCGTCGGCACGTCGCGCAGCTCGACGCCTGGGGCGGCAGCCAGGATCTCGGTCGCCTCGGCGACACTCAGGCGCCGGGCGAACGAGGCGGTGATCGAGGCCGAGTGGCCCGTGAAGACCGGGACCCGGACACA
>PLCI01000019.1:3411-10326 GCA_003135595.1 Acidimicrobiaceae bacterium
CCGGCAAGCGGGATGACGTTGTGCGCGATCGTCGCGGGGAACTTCACGTGCGGCCCGGCGTCCACGGCGGCGCCGTCGAGTGCCAGCTCGGCGGCGCGCGACGACGTGGCGTTGAGCTGGTCGGCGAGCTCGGCCACGCCGTCTCGACCCGAGCCCGACACCGACTGGTAGGTCGACACGATGATCGCCTCGAGCCCGGCTGCGTCGTGGAGCGGCTTGAGCACGGGCATCGCGACCATCGTCGTGCAGTTCGGGTTCGCGACGATGCCCTTCGGGATGGACCGCAGGGCGTGGGCGTTGACCTCGACGACGACAAGGGGCACATCGGGATCGCTCCGCCACGCCGAGGAGTTGTCGATGACGATGGCGCCCGCGGCTGCCAGCACCGGCGCGAGCTCGCGCGAGGTGGTCGCGCCCGCGGCCATGAGGACGACGTCGAGCCCCGCGCCAGGCGCGCGCGCCGCGTCCTCAACCAGCAGCGCCGCGGACCTGAAGGTCACGGTGTGGCCCACGGAGCGCGCCGAGGCATAGAGACGCAGCTCGTCCAGCGGGAAGGCGCGCTGCTCGAGGATCGCGACCATCGCCGATCCCGCCTGGCCGGTCGCACCGACGACACCGACGCGCATGGGCGCAAGCCTAGGACGCGGCTCCCAGCTCGAACGCGTCGTGCAGCTTGCGCACTGCCTCCTCGACGCGGTCGCCGCGGATCACACAGGAGATCCGGATCGACGACGTCGAGATCATCTCGATGTTGATCCCCGCCTCGGCGAGCGTCATGAACATCCTCGCGGTCACACCGGGGTGGGACTTCATGCCCGCGCCGACGAGCGAGACGCGCCCGATGCCGTCGTCGCTCGAGACCCCCGCAGCGCCGAGTGCAGGCGCCACCTCCTCGCACACCGCCATCGTGGCCGCGAGGTCCTCGCGCGCGACCGTGAAGGAGATGTCGGTGAGCCCTGCCTCCGAGGTGTTCTGGACGATCATGTCGATGTTGATCGAGCGCTCCGCGATCGAACCGAACAGCCTCGCGGCGATGCCGGGCCGGTCAGGCACGCCCTGGACCGTGACCTTCGCCTCGCTCGTGTCGTCGGTGACCGCGCTCACGATCGCCTGTTCCATCGTTGGCTCCTCCTCTGCGATCCACGTCCCTGGTTCCCAGGTGAAGCTCGACCGCACGTGCAGCGGGACCGAGTGGTTCTTCGCGTACTCGACAGAGCGCAGCATGAGCACGCGGCCGCCGCACGCGGCGATCTCGAGCATCTCNNCTGAACACGCCTGTCACGTCCGTGTAGATCTCGCACACCGTCGCGCCCAGTGCCGCGGCGAGCGCGACGGCGGTGACGTCGGAGCCCCCGCGACCGAGCGTGGTCACGTCGCGGGCCGTGGACACGCCCTGGAAGCCCGCGACGACGGGCACCTGCCCGAGCGCGAGTGCCGCCTGGAGCCGATCTGGTCGGACGTCGACGATCTTGGCCCGCGTGTGATCGGTGTCGGTGATGATCCCGGCTTGGCTCCCGGTGAATGAGGTCGCCTGGACCCCTCGGTCCGCGAGCGCCATGCAGAGCAGCGCCATCGAGATGCGCTCCCCCACGGTCACGAGCATGTCGAGCTCGCGGGGCGGGTGCACCGACGACACGTCGGTCGCGAGCCGGAGCAGGTCGTCGGTGGTCTTGCCCATCGCCGACACGACAACGACCACGTCGTCGCCGGTCCGCCGGGTGCGCGCGATGTGGTCCGCGACCGCGCGGATCCGATCGGCGTCGCCGAGCGACGTCCCTCCGTACTTGTGCACGACGAGTGCCACGACTGCAAACTAGTGACTCCCCCCTTTTGCACCGGGAAGCGTGGGAGGGCCGGTGGCAGCGGGGGTTAGTATTCCGCGCCGTGCCCACCGAGAAACGACAGCGTCAGAAGGAGGGCCGCCAAGCCCGCCTCCTCGCGCAGCGCAGGCTGCAGCGGCGTCGCCAGCTCCTGCGACGGAGCGTCATCGTGGTCGTCATCGCCGCGATCGTGGGGTACACGGCCTACAAGCTCGAGGCCGGCAGCTCGTCGCCGCTGACCGCGCAGCAGAAGGCCAACAACGCAGCCGTGGCGGCGGGCTGTCCCGCGTCGCCGACCGCGCGCGCCAACACGCTGCAATGGAAGTCACTGCCTCCGATGACCATCCATCGCAACGGCAGGTACGTCGCGTTCGTCGAGACCGACCTCGGCCCTTTCACGATCGCGCTCGACCCGAAAGCCGCACCGGTCACGGTCAACAGCTTCATCTTCCTTGCCGATCACGGCTACTACAAGTGCAACGCGTTCGATCGAGTGATCCCGACGTTCATGAACCAGACCGGGGATCCGACCGGCACGACCGGAGGCTCGCCCGGCTACACGATCCCCGACGAGTTCCCGAAAAAGGCGAAGAACCCGTCCCTGCAATACCCGATCGGCTCGGTCGCGATGGCCAACATCTCCGGCAAGCGCAACTCCGGTGGCGCGCAGTTCTTCATCGTCGCTGGCTCCCAGGGCGAGTCCCTGCCCAACGCCTACACGTTGTTCGGACGCGTCATCTCCGGCCTGTCGGTCGTCGAAAAGATCAACGCCGACGGCAAGCCGAACGTTGCCGGGACCCAGAACACCGGGCAGCCGCCCGCGGTGTTCCACCGCATCCTCTCCATCACCATCACCGGCAGCTAGAAGGGCTGAGCCCACCGAGGGCGGCCCCGCCGCCAAGAGAGGACCGCGATGCCCGAGATCCCCGACCCGACGGGCACGAGCCCACGAGCCACGCAGTTCGACGGGCCGCCGCCCATGATCGTCGACGCCTCGCGCCGCTACACCGCGCAGATGACGACGACCAAAGGTGCCCTGACCATCGCACTCGACCCGATCGGGGCGCCCCTGACGACGAACAACTTCGTCTTCCTCGCGCGCTGGCACTACTACGACGGCATCGTCTTTCACCGCGTGATCCCCGGCTTCGTCCTGCAGGGCGGGGACCCCACCGGCACGGGGACGGGTGGCCCGGGCTACCGGTTCCAAGACGAGCTGCCGAAGCCCGGCCGCTACGAGCTCGGCTCGCTCGCGATGGCCAACGCGGGCCCCGACACGAACGGGAGCCAGTTCTTCGTCATCTCGGGTCCGCAGGGCGCCGCGCTGCCGCCCAAGTACTCGCTGTTCGGCAAGGTGGTCGCCGGCCTCGACGTGGTCGCGGCCATCGACGCGATCGGCACGTCCTCGGGCACTCCAAAAGAGCAGGTCGTGATCGAGTCGGTCACGATCGACGAGCAGGACTGACCTGGCGCTGACGCGACTCAGGCGCGTCGAGCCGCCGTGGCGGCCCCACGCGTGCGCGGGCCGCCAGCTCGCCCGCGCCCGGGGCCGACCGTGACGTCCCTCGCGGTGACGCGCTCGCCGCACGACGAGCACACGAGCTCGGTCGGCGCGGCCGAGCCGCACCCGGTGTGGACGACCTGGACGGGCGGGCCGTTGGGCGCCACGTGCTCGTCGCCCCACTGGCGCATTGCGGTGAGCACCGGCCAGAGGTCCTTGCCTCGCTGCGTGAGCCGATACTCCGAGCGCGGCGGCTTGGTGGAGTACGGCACCCTGCTGAGGACCCCCGCGTCGACGAGCTTGTCGAGTCGCTGGTGCAGGACGTTGCGCGAGATCCCGAGGCGGCGCTGGAAGTCGTCGAAGCGCGTGACCCCGAGGAAGGCGTCGCGCACGATGAGCAGGCTCCACCACTCTCCGACGACCTCGAGGCACTGGGCGACCGAGCAGTCCATGTCCGCGAAGCTCTTCCGTTCCACCCTCGCCACACTAGTCAGTTGCATGACAGAACGCACGGCGCTAGGGTCCGTTCCGTGACAGAACCCAATCCGCAGCCGGCCACCAGGGACCGCACGGCCGCGATCTTCGTCGTCACCGCGCTCGGGGCGTTCATGGCCTCCCTCGACCTGTCGATCGTCAACATCGCCTTCCCCGCCCTCCAGCGCTCGTTCCCGCACGACAAGCTCGGCACGATCTCGTGGGTCATCACGGGCTACGCGATCGCCTTCGGCGCACTGCTGGTCGTCACGGGGCGCACGGCCGACCGGCTCGGCGCTCGACGCGTGTTCTTCACCGGCCTCGGCGTGTTCTGTGCTGCCTCCGCGATCTGCGGGATCGCGCCGTCGCTCGTGCTGCTCATCGTGGGACGCGTCGCCCAGGGCCTCGGCGCCGCGGCGATGCTGCCGGCGTCGCTCGGGCTCCTCCTCGCCTCGGTGCCGCTCGCGAAGCGCACCGTGACCGTCGCCAAGTGGGCGGGCGTCGGCGCGCTCGCCGTGGCGACGGGCCCCACGCTCGGCGCGCTGCTCGTCACCGCGGGGGGATGGCGCTGGGTCTTCTACGTGAACGTCCCGATCGGCGCAGCCGCGTGGGTCGCGGGCCGCGTCGTCCTGCCGAGGACGACGCCGGACTCGTCGAAGTCCGCACCCGACTACCTGGGCGCGCTGCTCGTGTGCGTCGCACTCGGCGCACTTGTACTCGGGCTCACCCAAGGACCGACCTGGGGCTGGTCCACGCCGGGCACCATCGGCTGCATCGTCGCGGCGGTGGTCGTGGGCTCCGGCTTCGCGCTGCGCTGCGCGCGACACCCCGAGCCGGTGCTCGATCTCACGCTGTTCACGAGCCGGACGTTCTCGGTCGCGAACAGCGCGATGGTCCTGTACGCGATCGGCTTCTTCGGCATGCTGCTCGGGAACATCCTGTTCTTGCAGCACGTGTGGCACTACTCGGTGGTCGACGCCGGACTCGCCGTCACCCCCGGTCCCTTCGTCGTGGCGTGCGTGTCGTCGTCCGCCGGCAAGCTCGCGAACCGCATTGGCTTTCGGACCGTGCTGCTCTGTGGCTCTGGCGTGCTCTCGGTGGGGCTCTTGCTCTACGCCGTTCGCGTCGGCGTCCGGCCGGACTACGCGGGGGTATGGCTGCCGTCGACGGTCCTCATCGGCCTCGGCATCGGCCTCACCTTCCCCGTGCTCGGCGCGACAGCGGTCTCGAGCCTCGCGCCCGAGCGGTTCTCGGTGGGCAGCGCGGTGAACCAGACCGCACGCCAGGTCGGCGGGGCCGTCGGCGTCGCCCTGCTGGTCGTCATCCTCGGCTCCTCGAGCGCCGTGCCCGCGCTGAGCTCGTTCCGCCACCTGTGGGAGTTCGCCGCGGCGATGGCCGTCCTCTCGGGCCTCGTGTGCTGCCTGCTGCCCCGGCGCTCCGTCTCGAACCCGACCGCGAGCGTCGTCGCGGCACCGGCCACGGCGGCTGCACGATGATCGAGGTCACGAGCGAGGCGGCGACCGCGTGGGGCGAGCCCCGCGAGCGCGTCGTCACCTGGTACCCGCCCTCGCCGCTCGACGCCGAGCCTCGCAGCGGCAGGGCGTTCTTGGAGGCGGTGCGCGACGGCGTCGTGGCACCGCCGCCGATGGCCTCGGTCTTCGGGTTCCGGATCCTCGAGGTCGACGCCGGTCGCGTCGTGTTCTCGTGCGCGCCCGACGAGTCGTCCTACAACCCGCTCGGCGTCGTCCACGGCGGCCTCGTGTGCACGCTCCTCGACACGGTCACGGGCTGCGCGGTGCACTCGACCCTGGACGCGGGTGTGGCATATACCTCCATCGACCTGTCGGTGAGCTACCTGCGCGCCGTGACGGTCGAGTCCGGCACGCTGGTAGCGACGGGGATCGCGACCAAGGTCGGCCGGCGAGTGGGGTTTGCCGAAGGACGCGTGCTTGACGCACACCGACGCGAGGTGGCGACGGCCACCTCGAGCCTCCTCATCGTCGCGCCGTAGCGGCACGTCCTATTCCCCCATGGGTTACTGCCCGGTACGATTCTTCCGTGACCATCAAGCGTGTCGGCGTCGTCGGTTCAGGGACCATGGGGCTCGGCATCGCCGAGGTGGCCGCGGCGTGCGGCTGCGAGGTGGTCGTGCGGAGCCGGTCGACCGCGACCGCCGAGGGCCTCGTGGCGGTCCTCGAGAAGTCCCTCGCGCGCCAGGTCGACAAGGAGAAGCGCACCAGAGAGGACGCCGCAGAGATCCTGTCGAGGGTCACCCCGACCGGCGAGCTCGAAGAGCTCGCGGACTGCGACCTCGTCATCGAGTCCATCGTCGAGGACCTCGCCGCGAAGAAGCAGCTGTTCATGGAGCTCGACCGGCTGACCAGGCGCGACGCCATCCTGGCGACCAACACCTCCACGCTGCCCGTCGTCGAGCTCGCCATGGAGACCTCGCGCCCCGAGCTCGTCTGCGGCATCCACTTCTTCAATCCCGCCGCGGTGATGCGGCTCGTCGAGGTCGTGGTCCCGATCACCGCGTCCGCCGAGACGATCGCGACGGTCCACGACTTCGTCGCGGCCTGCGGCAAGGACGCCGTCGAGGTGAAGGACCGCGCGGGATTCGTCGTGAACGCGCTGCTCTTCCCGTACCTCAACAGCGCGATGCGCCTGCTCGAGTCCCAGGTGGCGTCGATGGAGGGGATCGACGCGGCCATGACGGGCGGCTGCGGCTTCCCGATGGGCCCCTTCGCGCTGCTCGACCTCGTCGGGCTCGACACGTCGCTCGCGATCCTCGAGGCGCTGCATCGAGAGCACGGCGACCCCGCCAGCCTGCCCGCGCCGATGCTGCGGCGCTTGGTCGCCGCGGGGCGGCTCGGTCGCAAGTCCGGCCACGGGTTCTACGACTACCGTCGCTAGGGACGCGAAGGAGGCGAGCGTGACCGTGCGAGCCGCCCCCTGGCTGATGCGGACGTACTCGGGGCACTCGTCGGCCGCCGCCAGCAACGAGCTGTACCGCACGAACCTCGCCCAGGGCCAGACCGGCCTGTCGATCGCCTTCGACCTGCCCACCCAGACGGGCTATGACCCCGACCACCCCGCGGCCCGCGGCGAGGCCGGCCGCGT
>PLCI01000064.1:0-1023 GCA_003135595.1 Acidimicrobiaceae bacterium
CCGCTGCCCTCGAAGCCATAGCCCCTCGAGCCGTCGAACTCGGGGAACGCGCGGGACAGGTTGGCCGCGAGGCGGTTGAGCGAGAAGCCGAGGTCGAGGTCCTCGAACATCGCCTGGCTCAGCCGCTCGAGCTCGGCACGCTGCTCGGGGGACAGCGACTCGAACATCGCCCTCGCGGCCGCCATGCGGCGGGCGAGCTGCTCGAGCAGCTCGTCAAGGGTCTCGGCCGGCCCGAACAGGTCGCCGTAGGCGTCCATGAACGCCTCGAAGGTGGGATCGAGCGGCTCGCCGCGCTCGCGCTGCTCGAGCATCCTGCTGAGCGCGTCCATGCCCTCGCGCATGCGGCGGAGCTGCTCGGGATCGGGATCGGCCAGCGCGCCGCGCATGGCCTCGAAGTACGACCCCAGCAGCTGCTCGCGCAGCTCGCCCAAGAGCCGCTCGAACTGCTCGCGAGCCTCTGAGGAGACGAACTCGTAGTGGCGCATCGCCTCGACGCGTGGGGCGAACCGGTCCGGCAGCACGTCGAGCTCGACGGAGCGCTCCGCAACCACGTCGTCGGTCACCTGCTGTCGGCGCTCGTCGCCCGATGCCGCCGCGTCCTCGCCGAGCGCGCGGAGGGCCTCTCGCTCCGTCGCTTCGACCTGGTCGAGGCGGTCCAGGAACTCGGCGAACTGCTCGTCGGGGTCGCCGCGCTCGAGCAGCTCGTGGCGTCGGCGCCGGGCCCGCTCCATGAGCTCGCGAAGCCCCTCGAGGCGCTCGCCGTCGGGCGTGCGCATCCCGCGGCGAAGGAGCCGGTTCAGCGCGTCGGAGAGGTCCCCGCCCTCGAGCAGGTCGTCGGTCAGCGCGTCGAGGAGCGCCTCGGCGTCGAGGTCGTCGTCATCGCCGCTCCCGTCAAAGCGGCGGTAGCCGTACCTGGCGCTCATCTCAGCGCCGGCGCTGGCGGTACAGCGCCCGGGGCCCCGAGGCGTCCTTGCTGAGCCGCTTGGTCAGGTGGAGCCCCTCGAGCAGGAACTCGAGGGCCGC
>PLCI01000064.1:1061-5304 GCA_003135595.1 Acidimicrobiaceae bacterium
AGCACCACGTGCTCGCGGAACACCAAGAGGACCGAGGCCGCGACGAGCTGGGCGACGACGTCGGCCTCGCGGCCCTCCTCCATCGCCTCGATCTCGATCTTGCCCTGGGTCGACGCGACCACGGCCGCGAGGTCGCTCACGCGAGGCACCACGGCGCTGCCGTGCGTCCGCAGGGTACGGCGAAGGGCGTTCGCGACGACGCTCTCGTAGTTGGCGATCGTGAGCCGCACCGACACGCCGCTGCGCTGGTTGACCATCGGGCTGCGCCGCGCGAGCTGGGAAATCTGGACGACCGCGAGCTCGATGAACCACGGCACGGCGATGGGGACGTCCGTGGAGGGCAGCGACGACTCGTTCCGCGCGATCTCGAGCTCGGTGTCGACGTCGCGCGGGTAGTGCGTGCGGATCTGCGCGCCGAACCGGTCCTTGAGCGGCGTGATGATCCGGCCCCGGTTGGTGTAGTCCTCCGGGTTCGCCGTCGCGACGAGGACCAGGTCGAGCGGCAGGCGGATCCGATGGCCCCGGATCTGAATGTCGCGCTCCTCGAGCACGTTGAGGAGCCCCACCTGGATGCGCTCGGCGAGGTCAGGGAGCTCGTTGACCGCGAAGATGCCCCGGTTGACGCGGGGGACGAGCCCGAAGGAGAGCGCCTGCTCGTCGGAGAGGTAGCGGCC
Organism: Acidimicrobiaceae bacterium; assembly: GCA_003135595.1. Taxonomy (GTDB): domain Bacteria; phylum Actinomycetota; class Acidimicrobiia; order Acidimicrobiales; family RAAP-2; genus Palsa-459. The sequence goes on from PLCI01000064.1 coordinate 1,736, forward strand.
CTCGGCGATCTTGATCGGGTCGATCTCGCCGATGAGGTCCGCGATCGTCGTGTCAGGCGTCGCGAGCTTCTCGCCGTAGCGCTCGGAGCGGTGGACCCACGACACGGGTGTCTCGTCGCCGTGGGTCTCGACGAGCTCGATCGCGCGCCTCGAGACCGGTGCAAACGGGTCGTCGTTGATCTCGCTCGTGGCAACGATCGGGAGCCACTCGTCGAGCAGTCCCACGAGCGAGCGCAGGATCCTCGTCTTCGCCTGGCCCCGCTCGCCGAGCAGGATGACGTCGTGGCCCGCGAGGATCGCGTTCTCGAGCTGCGGTAGGACGGAGTCCTCGTAGCCGAGGATGCCGAGCGCCAGCGGCTCGCCGTCGGCGATCCGGCGCTCGAGGTTCTCGCGGAGCTCCTGGGCGACTCGGCGCGACGTCCACCCGCTGTCACGGAGCGCGCCGACGGTGCTCGCGAGCCCAGCCGGCGCGTGCGGAACGGGGGACGCAAGATCGCTCATGGCCCATGAGCGTAGGTCGCCCGCCCTCGCCACGAAAAAGCCTCCTCGAATTCGATCAACAGGTGCCTTCTCGAGCCCTGCATAGGATGGCGCCGGCCCGAATTACGGGCTGCGCGACCGAGGGGAGGAGACGCGTGGCGACAGCATCCACACCGGTACCCCTGCCCAGGCGCGGCGGGCCGGACGTCCTGACCCTGCGCCAGGACCGCTGGTGGATCCAGCCCCTCGTCACCTTCTCGATCCTCTTCGCCTTCGTCGTCTACGTCACCTGGGCGGCCTTCCAGAATCGGAATTACTACGTCGGGGCGATCAACCATCGCGACCTGATCAGCCCCCTGTACTCCCCCTGCATCGCAAACTCCTGCACCTCGGGATCCACGATCCGGGGCTTCCACCTCAACTGGTGGAGCTTCTCGCCGGCGCTGTTGATCCTCATCATTCCCGGCGGCTTCCGGGTCACGTGCTACTACTACCGGCGGAGCTACTACCGAGCCTTCTGGTGGTCGCCGCCGTCGTGCGCGGTCCAGGACCACCACTCGAAGTACACCGGCGAGACGCGGTTCCCGCTCATCGTGCAGAACACGCACCGCTACTTCTTCTACCTCGCGTTCCTCGTGAACATCGTCCTCACCTACGACGCGGTGCTCTCGTTCTCCATGCCGGGCGAAGGCATCGGGGTCTCGGTGGGGACCCTCGTGCTCGTCACCAACGCGGCGCTGCTCTGGCTGTACACGCTGAGCTGCCACGCGTGCCGGCACCTGTGCGGCGGGCACGTCCGCTCGTTCAGCGACCACCCGATCCGCCATCGGCTCTGGAAGATGGCGACGCCGCTCAACGCGCGCCACATGCAGTACGCCTGGGCGAGCCTCATCGTCGTGGCGCTCACCGACGTGTACGTGCGACTGGTCGCGAGCGGCGCGATCTCCGACGTGAAGCTGTTCTAGGAGCCGCCGTGCCGAACCACGAGACCGAGCACCACGACTACGACGTCATCATCGTCGGGGCCGGCGGCGCCGGGCTCCGCGCCGCGATCGAGTCCACGAGGCGAGGGCTGCGCACGGTGATCCTGACCAAGTCCCTCCTCGGCAAGGCGCACACCGTGATGGCCGAGGGCGGCGTCGCCGCGGCAATGGGCAACGTCTATCCCGAGGACAACTGGAAGGTGCACTTCCGCGACACCATGCGCGGCGGCAAGATGCTCAACAACTTCCGGATGGCCGAGCTGCACGCCCAGGAGTCGCCGGACCGGGTGCACGAGCTCGAGTCGTGGGGCGCGCTGTTCGACCGGACGAGCGACGGGCGCATCCTGCAGCGCGACTTCGGCGGGCACCGCTTCGCGCGGCTCGCACACGTCGGCGACCGCACCGGGCTCGAGATGATCCGCACGCTGCAGCAAAAGGTCGTCTCGATGGGCGTCGACGTCATCATGGAGTGCAAGGTCCTGCGCCTCGTGCACGACGCGGATGGCCGCATCGCCGGCTGCTTGGCGTACCTTCGGCCGGGCGGCCAGTTCGTGACGATCTCGGCGCCGGCCATCGTCCTTGCGACCGGCGGCGTCGGCAAGTCATGGAAGTACACCTCGAACTCATGGGAGTCGACCGGTGACGGCCACGCGCTGGCGCTGTGGGCGGGCGCCCAGCTGATCGACATGGAGTGCATCCAGTTCCATCCCACCGGCATGGTGTGGCCCCTCAGCGTGCGCGGGCTCCTCGTCACCGAAGGCGTCCGCGGCGACGGCGGGGTGCTGCGCAACTCGGACGGCGACCGCTTCATGTTCAACTACGTCGCCGACATGTTCCGCGCCGAGACCGCCGACTCCGAGGAGGAGGCAGACCGCTGGTACGACGACCACAGCGCGGGGCGCCGCCCACCCGAGCTCCTGCCGCGCGACGAGGTCGCCCGAGCGATCAACACGGAAGTCAAGGCGGGCCGAGGGACGCCGCACGGGGGGGTCTACCTCGACATCGCCTCGCGTCGCTCGGCGGAGTTCATCCGCCGTCGCCTCCCTTCGATGTACCACCAGTTCATGGAGCTGGCCGGCGTCGACATCACGCGAGAGGCGATGGAGATCGGCCCGACGTGTCATTACATCATGGGTGGCGTCCGCGTCGACGCCGACTCCACCTCGACGTGCGTCCCGGGCCTCTTCGCCGCGGGCGAGGTCGCCGGCGGCATGCACGGCTCGAATCGCCTCGGGGGCAACTCGCTCAGCGACCTACTCGTCTTCGGACGGCGCGCCGGCATGGGCGCGTCGGACTACGTCGAGGGTGGCACGCGTGCCGGCGAGCTCGACGCGGGAGCAGTCGACACCGCGATCGACGAGGCCGTCGCGCCGTTCCTGCGCGAGCAGGGTGACAGCCCGTATGAGATCCAGCACGACCTCCAAGAGCTGATGCAGTCCAAGGTCGGCATCATCCGCAACGGCGCCGAGCTCGCCGAGGCGCTCACCGGTCTCGACGGGCTCGCCGCTCGGATCGCGAATCTCGCGGTCACCGGGCCGAGGGCGTACAACCCGGGGTGGAACCTCGCGACGGACCTTCCGAGCATGCTCACCGTCTCGAGGTGCACGACGCTCGGTGCGATCAACCGCACGGAGAGCCGCGGCGGGCACACCCGCGAGGACTTCCCCACGCCTGACGCCGAGCTCGGCAAGGTCAACTTCGTCCACTCACAGCCGAGCGGGGGCGGGTACCGCGAGGAGGTCAAGACGGTGCCGGAGCCGATCCCAGAGGTCACCGCCGAGCTGCGCGAGATCCTCGAGGCCGCGACATGACCGATGAACTGACGCTCCGCGTCTGGCGGGGCGACGGCGTGGGGGGCCGCTTCGAGGACTACCGGCTGGACAGGGTCGAGGGCGAGGTCGTCCTCGACGTCGTCCACCGGCTCCAGGCCACCCAGACACCGGATCTCGCGTGCCGGTGGAACTGCAAGGCCGGCAAGTGCGGCAGCTGCTCCGCAGAGATCAACGGCATGCCGAGGCTGCTGTGCATGACGAGGGTGGACCAGCTCGCGACCGAGGTCATCACCGTCGCGCCGATGCGGACCTTCCCGATCGTCCGCGACCTCGT
>PLCI01000094.1 GCA_003135595.1 Acidimicrobiaceae bacterium
CCGAGCGGGAGCAGCGTGTAGACGCCCGAGCTCACCCGGCGCACGAAGCCCGCCCGCACCAAGAGCGCGTGCCCGGCGGTGTCGGCGTCTGCGGGATCCTCTCGCAGCGTGCGCAGCAGCATCCTCGACATCCGCATGGGCCGAGAAACTACCCGTTCATTCCTCCAGGCGACTGCGGATCTTCGCGATGCGCGTCGAGGAGTGGTTGACGTCGAGCCCCTTTTCGTCGAGGAGCGCGGCGCGGTCCGCGGCCGCCTCGGCCTCGGCGGACTCGTCGGCGGCGGCCAACCTCGCCTCGACGCCCTCGGCCACGAGTCGCTCTGCCTCGGCCACCAGCGCCTCGACCATCTGGTCCTCGGGCACGACGCGGACGATCTTGCCCTTGATGAACAGGTGGCCCTTCTTCTTGCCCGCGGCGATGCCGAGGTCCGCGTGCCGCGCCTCGCCCGGCCCGTTCACGACGCAGCCCATGACGGCGACCTGGATCGGCAGCCCCCTGCCCTCCAGGGCCGCCTGCGCGGCCGTCGCCACGGCGATCACGTCCACCTCGGCGCGCCCGCAGCTCGGGCACGCGATCAAGTCCAGGTCCTTGCGCTCACGGAGCCCCAGGGCCTCCAGCAGCTGGCGGCCCGCGCGCGCCTCTTCCACGGGGTCCGCGGTCAGCGAGTACCGGATGGTGTCGCCGATCCCCTCGGCCAGGAGCGTCGCGATGCCCGCGGTGCCCTTGAGCAGCCCCGCGGGCGGCGGACCGGCCTCGGTCACGCCGAGGTGCAGCGGGTGGTCGAAGGTCGCCGACGCGAGCCGGTACGCCGCGATCATGAGCGGCACCGAGGANNGCCTCGGGGGTCGCGCCGCCGAAGCGCTCGTAGATGTCGGGGTGCAGCGACCCCGCGTTCACGCCGATGCGGATGGGGACGTTGCGGTCCTTCGCCTCCTGGGCGACCAGCTTGATCTCGTGCTCCTTGCGGAGGTTGCCGGGATTGAGCCGCAGGCCCTGGACGCCCGCGTCGAGCGCGGCGAGCGCCATCTCCACGTGGAAGTGGATGTCCGCGATGATCGGCACCGGCGAGCGCGGCACGATCTGGGCCAGCCCCTCGGCCGCAGGTCCCTCGTTGCACGTGCAGCGCACGAGGTCCGCGCCGGCAGCGAAAAGGTCGTAGATCTGGGTGAGGGTGCCCTCGACGTCGGCGGTCTTGGTCGTCGTCATCGACTGGACGGTGACGGGCGACCCGCCGCCGACCGCGACGGGTCCGACGTGGATCTGGCGGGTCAGCCGCCGCTCGGCGAGCACCGTGTCGGCGACGTCCACGAGGCCATTCTGCCGTGGGAACCGCCCCGGTCGGTCAACCGAAGGGGTTCACGGTCCCGTGGGCGATATCGAGGTACATCTTTCCGGCCACGAAGAGCAGGAGGAACCCGAGGAACGCGTAGACGACCGGCATGAGCTTCTTCACGTCGGCGCGGTACCGCGCCTTGCCGCGGCGCGTGCGGAGCCGCTCGTAGAGCGCGATCGCGACGTGGCCGCCGTCGAGCGGGAGCATGGGCAGCATGTTGAGGATGCCGAGCGAGATGTTGAGTGAGATCAGGATGCCGAAGAGTGGCTCCACGCCGGCCTTCGCCGCGTCGGCGATCAGCTGGCCGGCACCCAAGATCGAGACCGCGCCGGATCCCGACGCCTTCGCCTTGGCCCCGGCCTTGAAGTTCGTGACCTGGTTCGCGAGCGAGCTGAGGCCCGACGGCGAGAACGAGCTCGCGAAGACGTGCCCTGTTTGATCGGCCACGCCCCACACGATTGACGTCGTGCCCGTGAACGACGAGAAGAGCCCGGGGTGGGTGAGGTAGGTCGGCTGCCCGAGGGAGATGCCGAGGATCGGCGTCGGCGCGAGAGCCTTGATCACGCGCGGCGTCGCGAGCAGGGCGAGGGGTACGCCGCCGCGGAGCACGACGATGCGGATCGGACGGCCGTGGCTCCCGTGGATCTGGGCGACGACGTTGCTCGCGTTGGTCGGCGTCCCATCGATGGTGACGATGACGTCGCCCAGGCGAAGGCCCGCCTTCGCCGCTGGCGTGACGACGCCCGTCACGGTCGTGAGGCCCGTGATCTCCACGCGGTCGGAGAGCACCGGCTTCCCGAACCAGAACAGCGCGCAGAACGCGAGGATCAGCGCGAGCAGCAAGTGCACGATCGAGCCCGCCGACGCCACCAGCACGCGCTTGCGCGTCGACTGGTTGACGAAGCTGCGGGGCTCGTCGGACGGGTCGAGCTCCTCGAGGGCCGTCATCCCGAGGATCTTCACGTAGCCACCGGCCGGGATCGCCTTGATCCCGTACTCGGTCTCGCCGCGGCGTATCGACCACAGCCTCGGACCGAAGCCGACGAAGAACTCGGTCGCCTTCATCCCAGACCACTTGGCCGTCGCAAAGTGCCCGGCCTCGTGGAGCATGATGATCAGGAGCACCGAGCCCACGACCACCAGCCAGGGCCACCCGCCGAGCGCCAAGATCGCGACGGTGACGGCTGTCGTGCCGGCTACCAGCCCGAGCAGGCGCATCAGCATCTCGTGGCGCGTGGGCGGCGGCTCGTCCGCGGTCTCCGAAGTGGTCACTGCCGGAGCTCGGACTGCGGTCACGGGCGCGCCGACGCGAGGGCCATGTCCTCCATGATGCCCGACGCGACACGGCGAGCCGTCATGTCTGCCCTAAGAAGTGCCTCAATGTCCTCGCACGGTGTGTCGTCGTAGCGATCGAGCGTCGCAGCGATCACCTCGGCGATGCCAGTCCAGGACAGCGTGCCCGCGAGGAACGCCTCGACCGCGCACTCGTCGGCGGCGTTCAGCCACGCGGGCGCAGTGCCGCCCAGGCGTGCGGCCTCATAGGCGAGCCGCAGACACGGGAACGCCTCGAGGTCTGGGGGCTCGAACGTGAGCTCGAGGGGTGCGTCAAGTGCGAGCCGGCCGAAGCCGTCGTCGAATCGAGCGGGGAAGCCGAGCACGTAGGCGATCGGCAGCCGCATGTCGGGTTGGCTGAGCTGGGCGAGCGTCGAGCCATCGACGAGCTCGACCATGGAGTGCACGATCGACTGGGGATGCACGACCACGTCGACCTTCTCGACGCCGACGCCGAACAAGGCGGCCGCCTCGAGCACCTCGAGGCCCTTGTTCATCAGCGTCGAGGAGTCGACGGTGATCTTCGGGCCCATCTGCCACGTGGGGTGTGCGAGCGCGTCGTCGACCGTGACGTGCGCCAGCTCCTCGGTGCTCCTCCCCCGAAATGGGCCGCCCGACGCGGTGAGCACGATGCGTCGCACCCAGCGCATCGGCTCGGGACCACTCAGCCCGGCCAGGCACTGGTGCACCGCGCAGTGCTCCGAGTCGACGGGCAGGATCATCGCCCCGGGCGTCGTCCGCACCTGGGCGACGAGATCGGCGGCGACGATCAGTGACTCCTTGTTGGCAAGGGCGAGGTGGCGCCCCGCGCTGAGCGCTGCAAGCGTCGCCGGCACCCCCGCGAAGCCCACGATGGCGTTGAGTACGACGTCGGCACGGCTCGCCGCATCGATCAGGCCGTCGGTGCCGACCAGCACGTCGGTGCGCTCGGGCAGGTCGCTCGCGATCGCCTTCGCGGCGGCATCGTCGGGAACGACGACCCGGCGGGGTCTGTGCGCGCGGGCGAGCGCGGCGAGCTCCTCGAGGCTCCGCCAGGCGCTCAGCGTGTCGAGGTCGAACTCGCCGGGATGCCGCGCCACGACGTCCAGTGCCTGCGTGCCGACCGAGCCGGTCGCACCGAGGATCGCCAGCGACCTCGTCATCGCGTGGCCTCCTCTGTCAGACGCGCGCTCGGCGCAGCAGTGCTCAGTGCAGGTGGAATGCCAGCACGACGTAGTACGTCGCGGGCAGGACGAACAGCAGGCCGTCCAGTCGATCGAGGAGCCCACCGTGGCCCGGGAGGGTCCGACCCATGTCCTTCAGCCCGAGGCTGCGCTTGAACATCGACTCGCACAGGTCCCCGAGCGGGGCGAGCACGGCCGCGCACAACCCAAGGGTGAGCGCCGCCGACATCGTCCACGGCGACATGGCCGACACGGACGCACCCACGATGATCGCGAACACCCCGCCGCCGATCGCGCCCTCCCAGGTCTTGTTCGGACTGATCGTGGGGGCCATTGCATGGCGCCCGAGCAGCTTGCCCGAGACGAGGGCGCCGACGTCGTAGGCGACCGTCACGAAGATCGCTCCCAGCAAGAAGTGCACGCCGTCGTGGCGAGGGAACGACGACGGGGCGAGCAGGAGCCCCGCGAAGGCGCCGAGCATGCCGACCCAGATGAAGACGAGCAGCGTGGTGGCCGCGCCGTCGATCACGTCGGCACGTTCGACCCCGGCCATGTACCACAGGAACGTGAAGAAGAAGCAGAGTGCGGCGACGAGCGGGAGGGCCGCGATGCCCTTGTTGTACGACGCGACCATCAGCGAGAGCGCTGCGACGAGCCCCAGGGCGGACGCCGGCCGGTGCCCGGCGAGGCGCATCGCGCTGTAGGCCTCCCCAGCGCCCAGGGTGACCACGACCGCGCAGATGATCGCCGCGAGCACCGTGCTCACGTCAAAGCCCACGACCACGACGAGGAGCAGGACGAAGCCCGTCACGATCGCGGCGGTCATGTCGCGCGAGCCCGACGGGCGCGCCGCCCGGCCGGTCAGCGGGCCGTCGCTCGGGGCGCGACGGGTGCGCGGCCGCACGCGGGTCGTGCGCGCGGCGGTCGTCATGCCAGGCTCGGTCGGGCCCTCGACCGAGCTGACGACGGGGACCGAGGTCGTCGGCGGGTCCTCGTCTCGGTCGAACTCCCAGGGACGGCGGCCCTCGTCGCCGTGGACGGGCGCGGAGCCGCCCTCGTCGCCGAGCATCGCCGGCTCGAAGCCGTGCTCCTGTGCGGTCCAGTCGGTCTCGTCCTGCCGCCAGCTGGGCGCGGGCAGGGACGACCACGGGTCGTCGCTCGGGCTCGTCGGCTCCTCGCGCGAGAGGACGGCCGGGACCTGGCCCGTCGGCGCCTCGGTCCAGTGCGGGAGCTCGGGGTCCGGCGAGGTCCCGCGCACGAACGACCAGTCGTCGAGCGAGGCCTCCGGTGGCGCGTCGTGGTCAGGCGGCCTTGTCACGGCCTGGTGCGCGCCGGTGATCGTGACCCCGGACGCCTCTTGCACCACGTCGTCGTCTGGGTCCCAGTCGATCGGCCCGCCGCCGTCGTCGTCGCTATACCTCAAGTAGCTCCTGCTCCTTGTGCGTGAGCAGCGCGTCGACCGCCGCCACCTCGTCGTGTGTCATCTTGTCAAGCGCCTTCTCGAAGCGCTCGACCTCGTCGGCGCCGACGCCTTGGTCCTTCTCGGCGTGCTCCAGCTCCTGGCGGGCGTGGCGCCGCATGTTGCGGATCTGGACGCGCCCTTCCTCGGCCTTGTGCCGCACGACCTTCACCAGGTCCCTGCGCCGCTCCTCGGTGAGCGGGGGGAAGCCGAGCCAGATCACGATCCCGTCGTTGGTCGGCGAGATCCCGAGGTCAGAGGCCGTGATGGCCTTCTCGATCGCGCCGATCACCGACTTCTCGTACGGCGAGATCACGAGCATCCTCGCGTCGGGCACGGAGAACTGGGCGAGCTGCAAGAGGGGCACCGTGCTGCCGTAGTACTCGACGCCCAGGTGCTCGACGAGCGCGGGGTTCGCCCGGCCGGTGCGCACGGTCGAGAACTCGGCGCGGACGTGCTCAATGGCCTTGGCCATCTTGTCCTTCGTCTCTTCGAGCAGCAACGCCGTGAGGGAGTCGTCCATCACCGCACCAGCGTACCCACGCGCTCCCCGGCGAGGGCGCGGCTGATGTTGCCGGGGCCCATCAGGTCGAACACGTGAATTGGCAGCTTGTTGTCCATGCAGAAGGTGATCGCGGTGAGGTCCATCACGCGGAGCTCCTTGCTGAGCACCTCCATGAACGAGATCTCGTCGTAGCGCACCGCGGTCTTGTCGAGCCTCGGGTC
>PLCI01000096.1 GCA_003135595.1 Acidimicrobiaceae bacterium
GGTGGACGTCGCGAACGCGAGCCCCGGCTCGATCGACCAGCCCGCGAGCGGCACCGCGCGTGGATCCCCGAGCCACAGGGTCCGCGAGCCACCGAGCTCGTGCGTCGGCAGGAAGCCGACCTGGGTGTCGAAGCCGTGCTGGGGCAGGTCGAAGCGGCCCGAAGCAGTCGCGGCAGCCAGCGGGACCGGGCCGCCCACGAGGATCGCGAGCATCGTGAGGGCGGCGAGGAGCTGGCGCCAGCCGAAGCGCGACGCGGCGACGTCGACCTCAAACGCCGCGACGCCGGTGCCGATGAGCGCGGGCACCGCCACAGCAAAGGGCACGAGGAGGGTCGCGACGTCCGGCGTGAACGATCCGGTGAGGTGCCGCGCGACGAGCAGCGAGGCGGCGAGCGACGCCGCGCCCATGCCCGCGAACCTCGCGGCGACCGACAAGCGCTCCACCCGCGACACGAGGAGCGCGAACAGCGCGGCGGCAGGCAGGAGCCAGCCGAGCGGCCCGGTCCCGAACGGCCCGACCGCGAGGCGGATCATGCCGCCGAGACCCGGGAGGTTCCACGGACCCGACGGCGCGCCGAAGACGTCGAGGCCCGACGTCCCCGCGGCGAGCGTGTCGAGCGTGAGCGGCAGCAGGAGGATCGCCGCGAGGAGCGAGGACCACAGCGCGACACCGAGCACACGTCCCGGCCGTCGGTCCCCTACCGCCAGCCCGCCCGCGAACAGGCCGATCGCCGCGACGAGGACCGCGACGCCGGCCGCGGGGTCGAGCGACGCGACGAGCGCGTCGAGCGCTGCAAGGACGACCAGCTGCCCAGTCCGAGTCGAGCGCCACGCGGCGTCGGTGAGCCGCGCATGGCCCCGCGCGGGGTGGTCCGCGAACGGCTGCACGCCCGCGACGGTGAGGAGGCGTCGCACGAGGAAGGGCATGAGCGCGAGCACGGGGAGCACGTCGATCCGGCCCCCGGCGATGAGGTTCGGCCCGAGCGCGCCACAGACGAACGCGATGGCACCGACGAGTCTCGCCCTGGACGACCCGATCGGCTTGAGCAACCGCCAGATCCCGATCGCCCCTATCGGGATGGTGAGCACGAGCGCGGCACGCGGCAGCACGCCCATGCGCCCGAAGACGAAGGTGCCCGCCACGCCGAGCACGCCGTAGCCCGGCGAGCCCGGCGCGCCCGAGCCCACCCCGTTCGACGACCAGCTCGCGAAGAAGTGCCGCCAGGTGGTCCACCACGAGTCGAGGGGCAGCAGGCGACCGACGAGCGGAAGTGGCGGGCCGATCAGGTTGCGGACGCCGAACCCGAAGACGACGACGGCGATCGCGACGAGGGCCAGCTGGGAGAGCGGCGTCGAGAAGATCCGGCGGTGCACGCCTCGGGAGCGGTGCCCAAGGTCGTCGAGCTCGTCGAAGCTCGAGTCGTCGCTGAACGCCGCGCCGAAGCCGACCGTGTGGTCGAGGGCCTCGTCGACGGGGGCGGACTCGACGACCATGACCGGTGGGAGCACGCCACGGGCGGCGTCGGTGCCGTCGTGGATCAGCCGCGACGCGAACGTCCGGAGCCGTGTGGCGCCGGCGATCTGCAGCCGGTGCACGTCGTGGTCGTCGATCTCGCGGACCTTGGCCAGCCGGCGGCGCCTGGCCCATATGGCCCCGAACCGACCGAAGCACCAGCGCCACGACCCGAGGACTGCGTTCACGCGGTCGCGATCGCGGCCAAACAGCGCGATGAGCAGCTCGCCCACCTCGAGGGACGCGAGGAGCAGCACCATCGGGACGATCTGGACCCAGCCGTAGCTGGCGAGCATGGTTGACAATCGGTGGCGTCGCGAGAGCGACTGCAGCGAGTGCGCGCCGTGGCCCGTCACCGTCGCGGTGAGCGGGCGCATGCCGTTGGCGAGCAGCTCGTGGTGGGCCACGATCGCCCCGTGGGCGACCACGACTCTGGAGCCCGCCACCTGGGCGCGCCAGCACAGGTCCAGGTCCTCGCCCAGCGCGACGATGGCGCCGTCGAAGCCGCCGAGCGTCTCGAAGAGGTCCGCTCGAACGAGCGTCACGCCGCCGGGTGCGACGAACACGTCGCGCGCAGTGTCGTGCTGGCCGTGGTCCACCTCGCCCTGCTCGACGCGCTCGGTCGTGGCCCCGAACCGGTCCGCGTTGAGGCCCACGTGCAGGAGGATCGAGTGGTCCTCGGGGCGGACGAACTTCGGCGAGACGATCCCGGCGTTGGAGCGGTAGGCTTCCTCCACCATCTGGTGGACCGCGTCGGGAGCGAGCTCCACGTCGTCGTGGCAGAAGCACAGGAACGCGGCACCCTCGACCATGGCGGACGCCTCGTTGCAGGCGGCCGCGAACCCGTCGTTGCGCTCGAGGACCCTGAGGAAGGCGGACGGGCTCGACGCGGCGACGACCGCCTCGGTCGCCTCGGCGTCGCCGTTCTCAAGGACGAGCACGCTGAACTGGTCGTAGTCCTGGGCGGCGAGCGACGCGAGCGTGGCGCCCAGGGTGGGCGCGGGGCCTGTGGTTACCACGACGGCGACAACCGCCGGCGCCCGGGTCTCCATCAGGAAAACGAGGCTACTGCTGGGCACCGGCGCCCCACGTGCTTGCAGTGCTTGCAACTGTTATATGCAAGTGATACACTTGCATCAAGCCGCCGCGAGGGCGGCGTGAAGGAGACCAGATGACACAGACGAAGACCACCGCCACGCAAATCGGTCGTGACACGACCGAGAAGCTGCGCGAGTCAATGTCGACGAACGAGTTCGCCAAGCGGGCGACCGATGCCGCCTACACCGTGGTCGGACTCGGCGTCATGGGCGCCCAGAGGGCCACGGCGGCGGCGAAGCAGTTCAGCGCCGAGGGCCCAGGCACGAAGCTCGACTTCGACGCACTGCTCGCGAAGACCAAGGACGCAACGGTCACGGCGATGCGCAGCCTGTCAAAGGCGGACGGCATCGTCGAGGGCGCGATCTCGCGCATCGAGGACGCGTTCGCGCCGATCGAGGAGTTCCTCCCCGGCGCTGCCCGTGAGACCGTGCAGAAGTTCCGTGGTGCCGGCAAGGAGATCCATGCTCAGGTGCGCACCAAGGTGAGCGAGATCACCCCGACGCCGGACGCACCGAGCGCGACGCACAAGAAGCGGACGGACACGACCTCGCCGTAACCCCAACACGAGGTAACCCCCAACACGAGCGACAGCGATCGCGACCCGGTCCTCTGGACCGGGTCGCGCTGCGTCCGAGGTGTGTTCAGGCGATGTGGGCCAGCACCTCATCGACCACGTCGCGCAGCGTGGCGTCCAGCGTGATCATCGGGGACCAGCCGGTCACTTCATGGAGCCGGGTGGGATCGCCCCGCAGGACCGGCACGTCCTGGGGACGATTCAGGCCGGGATCCTCGACGAACACCGCGTGCGGGTAGAGGTGCTCGCGCAGTCGGTCGGCAACGTCGGCGATCGAGACGTCGACGCCGGAGCAGACGTTGTAGACCTCGCCTGAGACGCCGCGCTCGAGCAAGAGCCGGTAGGCGCGAACGACGTCGCGGACGTCGGTGAAGTCTCGCCTGGCAGCGAGGCCGCCGACGGACACTTCGCGAACGCCCGCAGCCCGAGCCTCGACGAGACGGCGCGCGACTGCCGGGACGAAGAACAGCGGGGACTGGCCCGGCCCGATGTGATTGAACGGCCGCACGATGATGACCCGCTGCCCGAAGCCAATCGAAGCCTGTCGTGCGATCGGCTCGACGGCCGCCTTCGACGCCGCGTACGGCGAGCTCGGGCGGATCTCCGCTGACTCGCTGAGCGGCAGCTCCTCTTTGCTGACCGTCCCGTAGACCTCTGCGGAGCTGACCACGAGCACGCTCGCGTTCGGCGCGGACTGCCGCGCGGCGCTGAGCACGGAGTTCGTCCCGAGCACGTTGACCCGAAACACCTCGCTCGGGTCGTCCCACGACGTGCCCACGTGCGACAGGGCTGCCAGGTGGTAGATGGCGTCGGGATTGAAGGAAGAGAAGACCCCTGACATCGCCGTGAAATCGGTGACGTCGAAGTCGCGGTCGACGGCCGCGACGACGTCGCCTTCCTCCGCTAAGTGTGTCGCGAGATGGCGTCCGACGAATCCGGCAGCGCCGGTGATGACGGCACGCACGCCGCGACCCTAGCAATCAGGGCAATTTGTGACGTTCACCGCGATGAACGGGCACGCCGGAGCAGCGAGATGAGCTCAGGCGCTCGTCGCTCGCACGAGAAGTCACCCACTCGAGCTCGCCCTGCGGCGACCACGAGCCCGTGATGCGCGCCGTTCTCCATGAGCGCAGCCGCAGCGTCTGCGAGGTCCGTCGTGGCACGGGTCTCCACGAGGACTGCCGCACCTTCGAGCAGCTCGGTGGTCGTCGGGGTGCGCGACGCGACGACCGGAGTGCCGCTTGCGAACGCCTCGAGTGCCGCGTAGGGAAAGCCGTCTCCTGGCGACGCGAACACGACGCACGGTCGCGGTGCCGCCGCGTCGCCCGCAGCAATGAGCTCTGCGCGCACACCGCGCTCTCGAAGCGAGTCGACCGCCGCGGTGTCGAGCGTCAGGCTCGTGCCGGCAACCACGCCGATCGAGTCGGTGCTCGGGGGTGCGGCGCGACGGGTCGCGGGTAGGCCGGGGAGTGCGACGACCACCGACGCACGATCGAGCCCCAGCTCCGAGACGGCGGCGTCGCCAGCCGCGTGTGAGGCGGCGTGCACGATGACGCCGCGGTCCGTTGCACGCCGCAGCATCGCCCCGGCGCCGCGGGACGAGGAACCGGCAGCAGCGATGCGCAGCGCCTCGGCGGCGCTGTGGATCGTGACGACGCCGGGCGGTCCGAGCCGGATCAGCGCCGGCCCACTCGCGAGAAACCGGACCTGCGCCCGAGGCGAGGCCCACGACGCACGTGGCGCCATGCCCAGCGCCGTCGAGCGTGCGGCCAGCCAGCCTCGGAGTGACGGATTGGCGCCACCGACGAGATCGCGTCGCCGAACCCAGCGCAGGGACCATGTCGCCGGGATGATCGAGCCGTCGGCGCGCATCGCATCGAGCGCGAACTCGACGAGGCACCGACGGTCGAAGCTCGGTCCACCGAGGGCCGACACCTCGACGGCGACCGAGAGGCGNNGAGGCTACCGAGCCTCCTACGATCTCGACGTGCTCACCGTGCTGTGCGGAGGTGTCGGGGCCGCGCGGCTCGTGGCCGGGCTGTCCCAGGTCGTCGACGAGTCGACGATCACCTGCGTCGTCAATGTCGGCGACGACCTCGTCGTGCACGGTCTGCACGTGTCACCCGACATCGACACGGTGACGTACACGCTCGCGGGGCTCCACAACGAGGCGACAGGCTGGGGGGTGGTCGGCGAGAGCTGGCGGGTCATGGACGAGCTCGGCGAGATCGGCGGTCCGGCGTGGTTCCGGCTCGGCGATCGCGATCTCGCGACTCACCTGTACCGCACGGGTCGGCTGCGCGCCGGCGCGTCGTTGGCCGACGTCACGAGCGAGCTGGCGCGCGCGCGGGGCGTGCGTGCCGCCGTGCTGCCGGTCACGAATGACGTGCTCGCGACGATGCTGACGACCGAGTCCGGTGAGCGGCTCACGTTCCAGGAGTACTTCGTCGCACGTCGCCATGACGTCGCGGTCTCGAAGGTCGAGTTCCTCGGGGCTGCCGACTCGGGGCCCGCCCCCGGCGTGCTGGAGGCGATCGATGCTGCAGCCCAGGTGATCGTCGCGCCGTCGAACCCGCTCCTCTCGATCGATCCGATCCTTGCTGTCCCTGGCATCGCGGCCGCCGTCGCGTCGCGACGCGACCACGTCGTCGGCATCTCACCGATCGTCGCCGGCGCTGCCGTCAAGGGACCCGCGGATCGCCTCTTGCGCGAGCTCGGCCATGAGGCGAGCGCCCTCGGGGTTGCTCGCCTCTACCAGGGGCTCGTCGGCACCTTCGTCATCGACGAGCGTGACGCCTCGCTCGGCGGGCGGATCGAGCAGCTCGGCATGCGGTGCGTCGTGACCGACACGATGATGACCGACCGAGGCCGCGCCGCCGCGCTCGCGAAGGTCGTCCGAGATGCGTGAGGCCGCGCTGCGGCTCTTCGCGATCGACGGGATCGGAGAGGTGCGCGCCGGCGACGACCTCGCGACGCTGCTCGTCGATGCCCTCGCCGAGCAGGGCGAGCTCTCGCTCGAGACCGGTGACGTCGTGGTGGTCACCTCGAAGGTCGTGGCCAAGTCCGAGGGCCGGATGGTCAGGTTCGACCCCGCGGACCCGACGGCAAAGGCGTCCCTCGTCGAGTCCGAGTCGACCCGGGTGCTGCGTCGGCGAGGCGACCTCCTCATCACCGAGACCGCGCACGGCTTCGTGTGCGCGAATGCGGGCGTGGACCTCTCGAATGTCGAGGAGGGGTGGGCGGTGCTGCTTCCGGTCGACCCGGACCGCTCCGCTCGACGCCTGCGGGCCGAGCTGCGACGTCGGCTCGGCGTCGAGGTGGCCGTCGTCATCTCGGACACCTTCGGACGTGCGTGGCGCCTCGGCGTCACCGACGTTGCCATCGGCAGTGCCGGCATCGTGGGCATCGTCGACCTGCGTGGCACGCCTGACGCCAATGGAAGGATCCTTGAGGCGACCGAGATCTGCGTCGTCGATGAGCTTGCGTCCGCTGCCGACCTCGTGATGGGAAAGGCGTCGAACGTGCCGGCCGTCGTCATCCGAGGTGCGCGGGAAGAGTGGCTCCGGGAAGGATCGGTCGGCAGCGAGGTGATCCGGACGCCGGACGAGGATCTCTTTCGCTAGTTGGTCTCGCGCGTGGATCCCTGCTCGTCGGAGGGCGGCGCCCAGCTTGCGGCGTCGGTCACCCAGACCATGCACCTGCCGACCTCGCCTGGCGCGGTGACCTCATCGTCGAGCACGTCCTCGAGTCGGTATCCCAGTCGCCTCGGCACCGCGGCGCTTGCGAGGTTGGCCTCGTCGCAGCGGATCTCGATCCTCTCGACATCGAGCTGGGCGAGCCCCGCGGTCGTGAGGGCCGCCGCGGCGCGCGTCGCGATCCCGCGACCCGTGAAGCGGGCATTGACCCAGTACCCGATCTCGAGCGCGCCGTGGCCGACCCGCCGGTGCAGCCCACCGCCGCCGACCACGTCGGGCGAGGCGTCGTGAGAGAGCCAGTAGTTGTACGCCTCGCCCGACGCCCACTGCGCCGTCGCGCGCGTCACGAACTCGTCGAGCGCCTCGAAGGTCGGCGGCGTGGCCGCCCACGGCATCCACGGTCGCAGGTGCTCGAAGCTCTCGGTCACCGCCGCCAAGAGCCGGGGCGTCTCACCGCCGCGGTAGCGGATGAGCGAGACGGGTCCCGACCGCAGCACCGGCGGCGGCGCGGCCACGGGCGACACGCGACCTAGGTCGACACGCCCGCCTCGACCCGGGCGGTCCAGGCGTCGCTCACGATCTCTTCGAGCGACGAGCGCACCGGCTCCCAGCCGAGGACCGACCGCGCACGATCGTTCGCCGCCACGAGCGTCGACGAGTCACCGGGTCGCCGCGCAGCGACGCGGACGGCCACGTCCCGACCGGTCACGTTACGGACCGCCGCCACCACCTCGGCGTTGCTCGATCCCGTACCCGTGCCGAGGTTGCAGACGAATGCCGTCTCCTCGCCCAGCAGGTCCGCTGCCGCGACGTGCGCGGTCGCGAGGTCGGCGACGTGGATGTAGTCGCGGATGCAGGTCCCGTCGGGCGTCGGGTAGTCGTCGCCGTAGAGGTCGAGCGACGCGCGCTCGCCTGCGGCGACCTCGAGGGCGAGCGGGATGAGGTGCGACTCGGGCACGTGCAGCTCGGGACGACCCTGCACCGCACCTGCTGCGTTGAAGTACCGGAGCGCCGCGTAGCGGATGCGGCCAAGGCGCGCCAGCCACGCGAGCGAGTGCTCGACGAGCAGCTTGGACTCGCCGTAGGGGCTGACCGTCTCGGTCCGGTGGGACTCGTCGATCGGCGTGTACAGGGGCTCGCCGTACACCGCCGCAGACGAGGAGAACACGAAACGCTCGACGCCCGCCTCCACGAGGCAACGCAGCAGTGACAGCGTCTCACCCACGTTGTTGGCGAAGAAGGTCTCCGGCTCTTCCATGGAGGTGCCCGCCGCGATGAGTCCAGCGAAGTGGAAGCAGACGTCGAACGAGGTGCCGGTCAGCACCTCGGTGACCTCGGTGGCGTCCCCCACGGACAGCTGGACGAAGGTGGCCCCGTCGGGCACCTGTTCGAGGGTGCCCGAGCTCAGGTTGTCGACGACGACGACCGAGTGGCCCTCATCGAGCAGCGCTTGGACGACCGCGCCCCCGACGAAGCCCGCGCCGCCGGTGACGAGCGCCTTCACGCGGCCTTGGCGGCGCCGGACCGCCGCGCTCGTTCCGGCACGTGCTCGCACGCCCCGATGAGGCAGTTCCCGAGGAGCGTCGCGTCCGCACCGATGACCGCACCTGGACCGATGACCGCGTCGGTCACCGACGCGCGGTCACCGATGGTCGCCCCTTCAAGGACCACGGAGTCGACGATCGACGCACCGTCGCCGACTCGCACGTCGCGGCCGAGCACCGATCCGGTGACCCTCGCCGACGCCGAGACGCTCGCACCCTCGAGCACCAGGGCGCCCCCGGTGAGCGCGCCCGGTAGCGGCACGACGCGCGTGCCGTCGAGAATGTCCGTGTTCGCCTGGAGGAAGGCCCGCGGCGTGCCCGCGTCGATCCAGTACGACGCGTCGACGACCGCGTACAGCGTCCGCTCGTGCACCATGCGCGGGAACACCTCTCGCTCGACGGACATCGTCGTGGCGTCGGGGACCCTGTCGAAGAAGGAGGGCTCGAGGACGTAGGTCCCTGCGTTGATGTTGTTCGACGGCGCGCTCCCGGGCTCGGGCTTCTCCACGAAGGACGTCACGAGCCCCGCTGCGTCGCACGCCACGACGCCATAGCGGCCTGGGTCATCAACCGGGGTCAGGTGGATCGTGGCCTCCGCGCCCTTCGAGCGGTGCACGGCGATCAGGGCTGTCACGTCGAGATCGGTCATCACGTCGCCGTTCACGGCGAGGAACGTCTCGTCGATCGATCCGGACCGCCCGGCGAACCTGATCGCCCCTGCGGTCCCGAGCGCGACGGGCTCGATCGCGAAGGAGACGTGCACGCCACCGATGATCCCGTCGGGGTAGGCCGAGACGAACGCCGCGGGCAGGTAGCCCATCGACAGGATGGCGCGATCGACGCCGTGCGACGAGAGCTGCTCGAGCACGCGCTCGATCATCGGGACACCGGCGACCGGCAGCAGCTGCTTCGGGATCGTCTCAGTCAGTGGCCGGAGGCGCGTACCGAGTCCGCCGACCAGTACGACCGCCTGCACGTCAGGGTTTCTTGGTTGTCGAAGTCACCGGCGCGGTCGTGGGCGTCGTGGGAATCGTGGTCGTGGTTGGCGTCGAGCTCACGCCGATCTGGTTGACCATCGCGGTGATGACGGCGGGCGGCGGCCGCGGCGGCGTCACGCCCGTCGGCACGAAGGCCACGGAGATCTGCACCCGAGACGTGAGCGGGACGGTGCTCGGATCCGTCGTGAGCGTCGGCGTCGCCGCCCCGAGCGTCGGCCAGTACGCGATCTCGACATGCCCGACCTTGCCGGCGTCGTGCGTGCCGTGCGGACACTTGTCGCCGTTCTTGTAGCTAATCACGTGCGGGTGCTTCGCGCTCAGGACCGGGACCTGCAGCTGGCCCGACGTCACCTTCAGGCCCGCGTACGCGTTCGCGAACTGGTCCAGCGTCGGAGAGCCGGTCGTCGTCGACTCGACCACGCCCCCAGGCAGCGCATGGAAGTTGCCCACGTCTGCCGGGAGCGACGGGACCTCCGAGCCACACGCGAAGATCGCGAGCGCGGCGAAGCTCTGGGTCGGGCCCGAGGGCGGGTGGCGGTAGTCGTAGCGCGCGAATCCGACCGAGCCGAGCCCAAAGACGACGATCAGGCCAAGGATGCCGTAGAAGTTGACCGGACGGCGACGACGGTACGTTCGGCCACCGCCAGAGGCGCCGACGCGACGAACCCAGCCACCTGTGTTGCTCGCTGCCACGGGGCGCCACGCTAGTCGGTGGCCGCTGGACGGCGACCTGGCGGGCTGTGTCCATGCGTGGCCGCGTGGTCAGTTCAAGATGTTCACGGCACGAGACACGACGACGGCCACGGTGATGAGCGATGCCATCGACTGCAGCGCCATGAGCAACTTTGCCCAGCGCGTGAGGGGCATCGTGTCGGTCGGGCTGAACGCAGTCGCGTTCGTGAACGACGTGTACAGGTAGTCGCTGAAGTCAGGCGTCCAGCCCGGATCGGAGCCCCGGGCGCCCATCTGCGGGAACAGGAAGTCGGGCCTCGGGTGCGACTTCAGGGTGCGGCGCGCGGGACCTCCTCGGTCGAGCTCCCAGTACCAGAGGCCGAACGCGATCACGTTGGTGAGCCAGATCGGCACGGACGCGTAGACGAGCGGCCGTCCCGCGGTCCTCGAGTCGTAGAGCAGTGCGTGGATCAGCTCGACCAGCGACACGGCGTTCGCAATCGAGACCAGTGCGATCAGCGCGATGCCCACCAGGCGCAGGCGGCGTTGCTCGAGCGTCAGGCGCCCGGGGTTGGTGACGAGCAGCACGAGCAGCAGCACCCCTTCGATGGCGGGCACCACCGCCTTGGCGCCGAGGCCGACGAGCACACTGTCGGGCAGCACCAGCTGGAGGAGAATCGCAACGAGGACCGCCGCGACCACCGGCCAGCGCGTCTCGGACTTCGACGGGATCCCCCACGCGACGGCCGCATCGAGATTGTGCTCGGATGCGTCGCCCACGATCGCTCACCGTACGCGACGACGTGTCGCGGGGACGATCCGCAGGAGCAGGGTCGCCTACGTTTGGCACGGTGCACGACGGGCATCGAGATGCCGCCCCGCTCCCTGACCGGGTGCCCCTTCACACCATCGCAAGGGAGTGGACTCGGCTCGGCTGCATCGGTTTCGGGGGCCCGCCCACGCACGTCACGCTGCTCCGACGCCTGTGCGTCGAGGAGCGTGCGTGGCTGGAAGCCGAGGAGTTCGAAGACGGGATCGCCGCCACCAACCTCCTGCCTGGACCTGCCTCCACCCAGCTCGCGATCTTCTGTGCATGGAAGCTNNTGGTCCTCATCATTGGCCTGTCGGCCGTCTTCCTCGCGAGCCGGCCGCCGACGTGGATCCTCGGCGCGGCCGCGGGTGCGGGGGCCGCGGTCCCAGCCGTGGCGATCAGCGCCGCGTGGGGGCTCGCACCGGCGAGCTGGCGTCGATCCGGCGAGAAGCGCGCGCCGCGTGCCCGCTGGCTCGCGTACGTCGCCGCGGGCGCACTTGCCGCAGCGACCGTCGGACAGCTCCTCGCGGCGGTGCTGCTCGTGTGCGGGGTCATCGAGATCCTCGTTCGGCGACGCAGCGCGCCGGCACCGAAGTCCGCGCGAGCCGTCCTTCCCGCGGTCGTGGTCCACGGCGTGGCACTGGGCGGGCTCGGCGCGCTCGCGTTCGTGGCCCTCAAGGTCGGCGCGCTGTCCTATGGGGGCGGCTTCGTCATCGTCCCGCTCATGCAGCACGATGCCGTCGCCACCTACCACTGGATGTCGGGGTCGCAGTTCCTCGATGCCGTCGCGCTCGGCCAGGTCACCCCCGGGCCGGTCGTCCAGACCGTCGCTGTCGTCGGGTACGCGGCCGCCGGCGTAGGGGGTGCACTGCTCGCCGCGGCGATCGCCTTCGCGCCCTCCTTCGTCTTCGTGCTGCTCGGCGGACCACGATTCGACGTGATCCGAAGGAACACATCGGTGCAGTCGTTCTTCTCCGGCGCCGGGCCCGCCGTCATCGGTGCGATCGCGGGTTCGGCGATCCCGCTCGGGCGCGAGCTCAGTCACCTCTGGCAGCTGCCGCTCCTCGCGGGCGCCGGGCTCTGGCTCTTCGTCTTCCGTCGAGGCGTGGTGAGCGCACTGTTCCTCGCAGGGCTCGTCGGGATCCTGGCCGTCGTCGTTGGCGCGCCCATTCGATGACGGCGCACCGAGCCTCCTCGCAGGACACGCGCGTCCCGCCTCGTCGTTGCTCGATAGTCGTCGCTTGACGAGGAATTGTGATTTCGATCGGCAGTGGGGACGGAGGGACTCGAACCCTCACTGGAGGCGTTTTAAGCGCCCTGCCTCTGCCAATTGGGCTACGTCCCCACGAACGAGCGGCAACTCGCCGTCGAATGGGTTCTAGTCGCTCAAAGGGTCGTGCCTCAGGAAACCCTCAGAATCCACAGCCCACCGGCATGCCTCCACTACCGTTGACGGGTGCCTCTCGAACGGAGACGGGCAGCACGACGTGCACCGCGTCTCTTATTCGCCGGTGCAATGTGTGCCACCGTGCTCGTCACGTCGCTCTCCGTCGCTGCGGCGTCGCCACCCTCGATCGCGACGCTCCGCGCGCGGGTCGACCGCCTGGAGGCGACACTTGCCAACCAAGAGCGGATCAATGCGGCCCTGTCGCAGCACTTCGACGAGATCCAGGGCCGGTTGGCCGTGCTCGACGACCGAATTCGTGCGACGAGCAGGCGACTCGACCAGCTGAGGAGGCGGACCGCGGCAACAGGACGCCGGCTCCAAAGCGACGCGGTCGACGCCTACGTCTTCAGCTCGAACGGCGCGCACACGATGGCGCTGTTCACGCAGAACCCATCGCAAGCAGCCGCGACGAGCGTCTACGAGCGGGCCATCATCGGCAACGTCACCGCCACGGAGGTCGCCTACCAGAACCAGGTCAGCATCGTCGCGGCGGACCGGCGCAACCTGGGCGCGCAGCGCGGTGCGGTCGCCAACGCGACCCGAGAGGCGGAGGCGGTGCGAGTCCAGCACAACCTCTTGCTCGTGAAGACAAACCACGAGATCGCGTCGATGGGCAGGGCGCTCCGCCACCTGGTGCTCGAGGCCGCGATCCAGGCCGCGCGCGCGGCCGCGGCCGCGGGGAACCGCGAAGGTGCGTTCGGCTCCTCCGGCGTCGCCGGACAGCTCGGCGGCACCCAGGGGACCGTGCTCTCGCTCAAGGGGTTCTCGGGTTCGATCGCGGGGTCCGCAAGTGGGAATGCGGCCGGCATGCGCGCGTTCAACGCCGCGAAGTCCCAGATCGGCGTCCCCTACGTCTGGGGCGGCGAGGCGCCTGGTGGCGGGTTCGACTGCTCCGGACTCACGCAGTGGTCCTGGGGGCAGGCCGGCATCTCCATCCCGAGGACGGCAGCCGCGCAGTACGTCACGCTCCCCCACGTGAGCCTGACGGCGCTGCAGCCTGGCGACCTGCTCTTCTACTTCAACCTCGACGGCGACAACCAGGTCGACCACGTCGTCATGTACGGCGGCAGCGGGCCCTACGGGTCCCAGACGACCATCGCGGCCGATCAAACCGGCACGACGATCCAGCTCCAGCCCGCGTTCACCTACGGCCTCATCGGTGCCGCCCGCCCCTGACCTCGGGGAGGGTGACCGATGAGCGCGACGCCGCCGTGCACCCTCGTCATCCCCACCTACAACGAGGCCGCCCGGCTCGACGACGGCATCGCTCGGCTCCGGGACGCCGAGCGGCGGGGCGCGGTCGACCTCTCGAGCACCGAGGTGCTCTTCGTCGACGACGGCTCGACGGACGACACCGTGGCCGCGGCTCGCCGTCATGCAGGCACGCTCGCCGATGCTCGCGTCCTCTCGCACCCGCGCAACCTCGGCAAGGGTGCGGCGGTCCGCACGGGCATCCTCGCAGCTCGGGGGGCACGCGTCGTGTTCGCCGACGCCGACATGGCGATCGATCCGACGCTGCTGCCCCACCTGCTCGCGGCGCTCGACCTCTCGCCGATCGCCGTCGGGTCGCGTGCCATCAAGGGGCACGTGGACTACGGCTCGCGCCTTCGCACCGAGGCTGGTCGTGCGTTCAACCTGGCGGTCCGCGCCGTCGGCGGGGTCCGCCTCGCCGACACCCAGTGCGGCTTCAAGGGCTTCCGCCGNNGTCGCGGTCGTGCCCGTGACGTGGCTCGACGTGCCGGGCAGCTCGGTGCGCGTCCTGCGCGACTCCGCGCGCATGCTGACCGACCTCGTCGCGGCTCGGCGACGGTCGCGCTGGCTGGCGGTCGCGGATCTCGACGCGGACGTGCCCGCTCCGGCGCCCATGGGCACGGTCGTCGTGCACCACGGCGAGCGCCGGCTCCTCTGCGGTGCGGTCTCGGACCTCGGGGGGCTTCGTCGCTGCCTCGGCGCCGCGGGACACCCGAGGCTCCTCGCCCTCGAGGACCTCGTCGCGCTCGCGCCGTTCGAGTGCGTGCCGGCGCCGACGTCGTAGGCGATCGCCTAGTGGGCCTCGAGCCACTCCCCGGCGAGCGCCTTAGCCTGCAAGGCCCACTCCTCGGCGGTCATGGCGTAGCGGGCGTGGTCCTCCCAGACGCCGTCGATCGACAGCAGCCGCTCCGCGACCCCCTCGAAGCGGATCCCCAGCTTCTCGACGACGCGTCGCGACGCGGCGTTGCGAGGGATGATCGAGATCTCGATGCGGTGCAGCATGAGCTCCTCGAACGCGTATCGCAGGGAGGCGACGACCGCCTCGGGCACGTAGCCCTGACCCGCGAGTGCCTCGTCGATCCAGTAGCCGACGGAGGCCGACTGGAAAGGCCCGCGCTGCAGGGACGACAACGTGAGCTCACCCGCGAAGCGCCCCGAGAGGAAGATGCCGAAGCCGAAGCCGGTGCCGAGCTGGCGCTCTCGCTCGCGAAGCGAGCAGCGCGCCGCGAAGGTCCGGCGATCCTCGGGCGGGAGTGCGGTGCCGGCGATCCTCGGCTCCCAGGGCACGAGCCAGTCGTGGCACCGGGTCCGCACCTCGGACCAGCCGTCGAAGTCGTTCTCGGTGAGCGTGCGCAGCACGACACGGCGCCCGTGCAGCACCACGGGATCGACGACCTGGGTGCGGGACCGCATCACGCGCCTCGCTGGCACGTCGCGATCGTGCCCTTCGGCTCGGGGCATCCCGCCGTCATGGGGACAGCACGCTCCGCGCGAGACCGTCGAGGATGTCGCGCTCCGAGGTGAGGCAGCCCGTCGCCCCCAAGCGGACGACGACACGCTCGAGCACCACGGCGCCCGCGACGATCACGTCCTCTCGCCCCGGCACCATCCCAGGCCGCCCTCGGCGATCCTCGATCGTCTCGGACGCGAGCGAGTCGCGCAGGGACCGGATCGCCGCGAGCGACAGCCAGTGGTGGTGCACCGCGGCCTCGTCGTACTGCAGGAGGCCGAGGTCCACCATCGCGAGGGTCGACACCGTGCCGGCGAGTCCCAGGACCTGCCTCGCGGCGTTGGGGACTGCCAGCCCTGGAAGCCGATCGAACGCGGTGTCGATCGCCTCGTCGACCATGCGGGCGGCAGCGTCGAGCTCGGTGCTGGTCGGGGGGTCGCCCGGCATCGCGCGCTCGGTGACGCGGACGCAGCCGACCTGCATCGAGTGCGCGGCGACCTGCTCGTCGACGCACGTCACAAGCTCGGTCGAGCCGCCGCCGATGTCGACGACGACCACCTGGTCGAGAGGGCCGTCGTAGTCGGACGTCGCCCCGAAAAACGAGAGCCGGCCCTCCTCCTCGCCGCTCAGCAGCTCGGCGCGGACGCCGCTCGCCTCGGATGCCGCCTCGAGGAACGCCGGTCCGTTCGACGCGTCGCGCGCCGCGGACGTCGCCGCAAGTCGGGCAGCAGCGACCCCGTGGTGCTCCATCACCTCGCGATAGCCACGAAGCACCTCCAAGGTGCGCTCGATGGCGTCGCCGCGCAGGACGCCGGTCGCGTCGACGCCCTTGCCGAGCCGCGTGATCACCATGCGCCGCTCGATCGGCCGGCCGTCGTCGTCCAGCACGAGCAGGCGCGTCGAGTTCGTGCCGCAATCGAGCGCGGCGACCGGCATCACGTCGTGAGCCTGTCACGCGGCGGTGCCGGCGGCACGAGCCCGGTGACGTCGACCTCGACGGCGACCAGGCGCCCAACGGGATCCTCGGCGCCCGCGAGAAAGTTCGCCAAGTGCGCGTGCAGGCACTTCACGCCACGGCGTGTCCCGCCGACGCCGCCGGACGGTGCCGGGGCTCGCCCGTCGTCGAGCAAGGCGGCTCGGCGCGCGGCGTAGTCGTCGTGCGCACGCTGCAGCTCGCCGGCGTCAACGAGCCGCTCGAGCCGGCTCGCGCCCCCTTGCGACTCGATCCGGGCGACCTCTCGGACGAGCCCGGGATCGACCAGCCACAGCAGCGTGGGCATCGGCGTGCCGTCCTCGAGCCTCGGCGCGTTGAGGATCACGACCGGGGTGCCGTCGAGGCGCCGGACCACCACCTTGAACCTGCCCGCCGGTGTCCGCCCAAGCTGCCTTGTGACCGCGGCGAGGTCCTCGTCGTTCGCGACGAGGCCGTCGGTCAACGCCAGAACTCGAGCGAGGCGACCACCCGGGCGAAGAACCCCGGCGTGGCTCCCGCGCGATCCGCCGAGCGAGTGACGCTCGTCGAGGCGACCGGGGAGGTCGGCATGGCGCCGGCCTCGCTCGGATTGATGAGAGGCGAGCGCCCCGGGTCGCCCGGATAGGGGGCATCGGCGGACCCCAC
>PLCI01000086.1 GCA_003135595.1 Acidimicrobiaceae bacterium
CGGATGATCTCGTCCTGCTCGCGCTGGATCGTCGCGACGATGTCGCCCATCTGGCCGGTTCGAGCCTGTCCGAGCGCCGCGAGCAGCGCACCCGGACCTCCGAGGGCGAGGCCGTTCTCGACGAGCCCGTCCATCGCCGCTCGGTCGACGGTCAGCCGGTCCGGTCCGGTGCCGTCTCGCCTCGCGAAGTACTCGTCTTCGAGCCCGATGACGCGCTGGTGCCGCACGTTGAGGTGCCGACGCCGTGCGAGTCCCATCGACTCGACGCCCGTCGCCCGGTAGAAGGGCTCTGCGACCGGCGCTCGCCAGTCGACGATGAGCGGCTCGAGGTCCTCGCCGGACACCGCGATCCTGCCGATGTGAAACGTCTCGCCGGACTCGTCTGGGGCTGACGTCTCGGTGTCGATCCTCCCGAAGCACAGCGCTTGGTCCCCGATGTCGAGCTGCTGGAGCCTCGACAGGGCGGTGTTGACGACGATGTCGCGCTCGGTGCGCGCCTGGAAGGTGCCGCCCCGACCGATGTCGATGACGTTGCCGATCATGGTCCGCGCCTCTTCGCGCATGGCTTCAAGGGCGAAATGGGCTCTGTCGAGGTGGTGCTGTTCCTCGGAGATCTCGCGCTCCTGTGACACGCAGCCTCCTCAAGCCCGCGACGAGAACGGACCAGTCTACGGGACCGTGGAGAGCGCTCCCACTTGCCCCGAGTCAGCAGGGTCTTACGATGAGTGCATGCCCCGCGCGCTCTCGCAGTCACCGCTGCTGCGCGCGTGTCGCAGCCTCCCCGTGTCCCACATGCCCGTGTGGTTCATGCGCCAGGCAGGTCGGTCGCTGCCCGAGTACCGCGCGATGCGTGGGTCCGGCTCCATCCTGGACGCGATCGCGCGCCCTGAGATCGCGTGCGAGGCGACCCTCCAGCCCGTCCGCCGATACGGCGTCGACGCGGCGATCCTCTTCTCGGACATCGTGGTCCCCGTCCATGCAGTCGGCTTCGGGATCGACGTCGTCCAGGGCCGTGGGCCCGTCGTGGAGGACCCCTTCCGCACCAAGGCCGACCTTGGACGGCTGCGCGACCTCGAACTCACGGACATCGAGTACGTGACCGATACCTGTCGACTGGTCACCGCAGAGCTCGACGGCACGGGCACCCCCTTGATCGGGTTCGCGGGCGCGCCCTTCACCGTCGCGAGCTACCTGGTCGAGGGGGGCCCGACGAGGACGTTTCTCCAGGTGAAATCGCTCGCCCTTCGAGAGCCCGCGCTCTTCGAGGCACTCTGTGATCGCCTCGCGGATCTCGCGATCGCGTTCATGTCGGCACAGGTCGCCGCGGGCGCGAGCGCGATCCAGCTGTTCGACTCGTGGGCGGGCGCGCTCACCCCGTCGCAGTACGAGCGGTTCGCGCTGCCGCCGACGCGCAGGATCATGTCGGCGCTCGAGCCGCTCGAAGTGCCTCGGATCCTGTATGGGCTCGGCACTGGCGAGCTGCTCGCCTTGATGGCGACATCGGGAGCGGACGTGATCGGCGTCGACTGGCACGTGCCGATCGACGCGGCGCGCGCGCGCGTGGGTGGACTCGCGGTCCAGGGGAACCTCGATCCCGCGCTGTGCGTCGACGACCACGTGGTGGCGCTCGACGCGGCCCGCGAGGTGCTCGCGCGATCCGGGGAGCGAGCGGGACACATCTTTAACCTCGGCCATGGCGTGCTGCCGATGACCGATCCGGGTGTGCTCGCCGACGTCGTCGCACTCGTGCACGAAGAGGGCCGCGCCGGCGTGGGCGTGCCATCGTGACCGGTCGGACCGGCGTGCTCGCCCTGTCGTACGGGACGCCCGAGCGCGGCGAGGTGGCGGCCTACTACACGAGGATCCGACACGGACGTCCGCCCACACCTGAGCAGCTCGCGGACCTGCAGCGCCGCTACGACGCCATCGGCGGCACGTCGCCGCTCGCGGCGCGCACCGCCGCACAGGCGGCGGGTCTTGCTCGTGCGCTCGAGGCGCGCGCACCGGGCCGTTACTGCGCCGAGGTCGCGACGAAGTACGCCGCGCCGTCGATCGAAGACGCGGTCGAGCACCTGCTCGACGCCGGGGTCACCGAGATCGTCGGCCTCGTCCTCGCACCGCTCAGCGCGACGATGTCAACGGGCCAGTACCACGACCGAGCCGCTGCGGCCATCGACGGGCGCGTCGAGTACCGCGGCATCTGGTCGTGGTGGGACGCCCCCGGGCTCGACGAGCTCGTCGCCGGGCGGGTGACGGACGCCTGCGCCATGCTCGCGGGTGCGGCGCCGCTCGTGCTGTTCACGGCGCACTCCCTGCCCGCGATCGTCGTCGAGCGCGGCGAGGACTACCCCGACCAGCTGGCTGGGGTCGCGGCGAACGTCGCGAAGGCGGCGTCGCTCGACGCCTACCTGGTGTGCTGGCAGAGCGCGGGCCGGACCGACGACGACTGGCTGGGCCCGGATCTCCTCGAGGTGCTGGGTGGGCTCGACCCGGTGACGACCCCGAACGTCGTCGTCTGTCCGGTCGGCTTCGTCTCGGACCACCTCGAGGTGCTCTACGACGTCGACGTCGACGCGAGCGAGCTCGCGCGCGCCCGGGGCATCGCGCTTCGTCGCACCTCGTCGCTCAACGACGACCCGGCGCTCTGCGAGATCCTGGCCGACCTCGTCGAGGGCGCGTCGAGCCCGACGTGACGAGCGTCGTCGTCATCGGGGGCGGCATCAGCGGCCTCGCGTGCGCCTTCGAGCTCGTTGGCGGCGCCGGGCCGACTGGCGGTGCGCCGGAGGTCACGGTGCTCGACGCCGGGCAGCTCGGCGGGAAGCTTCGAACCGCACCGCTCGGTGACCAGCAAATTGACGTGGGTCCCGACGGGTTCCTCGCGAGGCGGCCCGAGGCGGCGGCGCTCGTGCACGAGCTCGGTGCCGCCGACCAGCTCGAACCGGTCGGTGCCAGTGGCGCGTGGGTGTTCGCTCGGGGTCGGCTGCGGCGCCTCCCCGAGGGACTTGCGCTCGGCGTGCCCACGCGGCTGCGCGACCTGCGAACGAGTGACATGGTCGGCATGCTCGGCGTCGCCGGCGCCGCGCGTGCGTCGATCGACCTGTTCGCACCCCGCGCCGCGCGGCGCGCCCCGCTGCCCGACCGGGCGATCGGCCCGCTCGTCGCCGACAAGCTCGGCACGCGGGTCGTCGACGTCCTCGTCGACCCGCTCGTCGGCGGCATCCACGCGGGTCGTGTCCGCAACCTCTCGGCTGCCGCCGTCTACCCGACGCTGCTCGACGCCGCCCAGCGGCGCGGCAGCCTCATGCGCGCGCTGCGACCAGCGCCAGAGGACGCTGCCGCGGCGACAGGCCCCGCGTTCCTGACGCTTCGCGACGGGCTCGGTTCGTTCCCCGCCCTCTTGGAGGCACACCTCCGCGCGCGGGGGGTCTCGCTGCACACCGAGTCGCCGGCCCTCGAGTTGCGTCGGGGTGCGCCCGGCGCGCGCCGATGGGTCGTCGAGACCGGCGCGGGGCCGTTGCACTGCGACGCCGTGATCATCGCGACGCCTCCGGCGCCGACCGCGGCGCTGCTCGGCAGCCATGACGAGAACGTCGCGGTGATGCTCGGCACCATCGACACGGCGTCGGTCGCCACGCTCGCGATGCGGTTTGCTGAAGGCGACCTCGAGATGCCCGACGGCGGCACGGGGCTGCTCGTGCCAGTGGGCACGCCACGCGGTGCGAGCAGCTTCTTCACGACCGCCGTCACGTTCCTCGACCGCAAGTGGCCGCACCTCGCACAGGACGGCGCGGTGCTGCTCCGTGCCTCGGTGGGGCGCATCGACGACGTCCGCTTCGCGGAGCTGGACGACGCGGCGCTCGCGGCACAGGTGACCGACGAGCTCAACGAGCTGCTCGGCGGGACCGCCGAGCCCGCCGCGACGCTCGTGGCCCGCTGGCCTGCGTCATTCCCGCAGTACCACGTCAATCACCTGGTTCGCGTCGAGGGCATCGAGTCGGCCGTCCGCGAGCTCGGCGGCGTGGCGGTCGCCGGCGCCGCGTACCGGGGTGTCGGGATCCCGGCGTGCATCGCGAGCGGCCGGGCGGCGGCTCGACGCGTCCGGGACTGGTTCGCCGATCAGTCGTAGTAGCCCGAGTGCACGTAGAGGCACGGGACGCCCTCTTGGACGTACATCGCCCGGTTCCTCGGATCGTCCTCCAGGGCGAGCTCGAGCGAGAACCCCGCCTCGCGCAGCTCGTCGACGACGTCGCGCTTGAAGACGACCGCGGGCGAGTACTCGCGCGTCGGTCGCATCAC
>PLCI01000123.1 GCA_003135595.1 Acidimicrobiaceae bacterium
ACACGGGGGTGAATGGTCTCGACGTTGGTAGTCGATGTGGGAGAAGCGAGCCGTGGTCTCCGGAGCCACGTAAAAGAGCCGGAACAAACAAACAAACGCCAAGCCTCAGCTTGCGCTCGCTGCCTAGAGCAGCGATGTCCACCTGGTCCCAGCCCTACGGACCAGCTCACGGGCATCATGAAGTAGGGCTTACCTCGAACCAACACCGATGGGGCGCGAGGGACAACTAAGTCGGGTACGGGGCGCCGACGTCGTCGACAGCAGCGGCGCCCCCGACAATCCCCTGTCGACTGCGCTCGGAGAAGGCCCACTGAGAACCCAGCGGACGCGGGTTCGATACCCGCCACCTCCACCAAGACGAGGCGGTCCCGGCGTCTCTGCCTGCCACGCCGGGTGCGCGCAGAGGTCTAGCGAAGGTCGACCTCGAACGGGGGCTCGGTCGCCGCGACGACCTCGTCGAGCCCCACACCAGGCGCGAGCTCGCGCAGCACCAGCCCCGCCTCGGTCACGTCGAGCACGGCGAGGTCCGTGATGATGCGGTGGACGCACGCCCTGCCGGTCATCGGCAGTGTGCACCGGTCGACGATCTTTGCGCCGCCGTCCTTAGCGACGTGCTCCATCATCACGATCACTTGTCGCGCGCCGTGCACGAGGTCCATCGCCCCGCCCATGCCCTTCACGACCTTGCCAGGGATCATCCAGTTGGCGAGGTCCCCGCAGGACGAGACCTGCATCGCCCCGAGGACCGCGACGTCGACGTGCCCGCCGCGGATCATCGCGAACGACGTCGCGGAGTCGAAGAACGAGGCGCCAGGAAGGACTGTCACGGTCTCCTTCCCCGCGTTGATGAGGTCGGGGTTCACCTCGTCGTCGGTCGGATACGGCCCGACGCCGAGCACGCCGTTCTCCGAGTGCACCACGACGGTGATGTCGTCGGGCACGTAGTTCGGCACGAGCGTCGGCAGCCCAATGCCGAGATTCACGTACTGGCCGTCTTCGAACTCCAGCGCGACGCGCGCTGCCAGCTCCTCGCGCGTTCGAGGCGTCATGGTCGCACGGTCCGTCGCTCGATGCGCTTCTCCACGTTCGGCGTGTGCACGACCCGCTGCACGAAGATCCCTGGGGTGTGCACGTGCATGGGGTTGAGCTCCCCGGGCTCGACGAGCTCCTCTACCTCGGCGATCGTCACCCGGCCCGCTGCAGCGCAGAGCGGGTTGAAGTTCTGCGCGCTCAACTCGTAGACGAGGTTGCCCAGCCGATCCCCGTACCGAGCATGCACGAGGGCGAAGTCCGTGCGGATCGCGCGCTCGAGGACGTAGACGGTCCCGTCGAACTCGCGCGCCTCCTTCGGGGGCGATGCCACCGCGATGCCGCCCGCACCGTCGTAGCGCCAGGGCAGGCCGCCGGTCTCGACGTCCGTGCCCACGCCGGCCGGCGTGTAGAAGGCGGGGATGCCCGCGCCGCCGGCGCGAAGCCGCTCGGCGAGCGTGCCCTGGGGAACCAGCTCGACCTCGAGCTCTCCGGCGAGGAACTGGCGCTCGAACTCCTTGTTCTCACCGACGTAGGAACCGGTCGTCCGCGCGATTCGCTTGGCGAAGAGGAGGACGCCGAGCCCCCACTCGTCGACGCCGCAGTTGTTGCTGACGGTCTCCAGCCGTGTGACGCCGCGGTCGAACAGCGCCGCGATGAGCGACGACGGCACCCCGCACAATCCGAACCCGCCAACCGCGAGCGACGCACCGTCGTTGACGTCGGCAACGGCTTGCGACGACGTCGCCACGACCTTGTCCATCTAGCGAACCGGGCAGCGTGCCAGCAGCGACTGGCGCAGGATCGTCAAGGCCGCGACCTTACATCGGGTCCGAAGTCGAGCCGGGGTAGCGTGCCCGCGAGACGCACGACGCAGCTCGTCGATGTCGTGGCGCGAGTGCGCCCAGCTCATCGATCAAAAGGAGGGCGATGCGCATCGCCAACGTGGACGGCCGACTGAAGCTCCTCGTGCACGACGGTGCCGTGGACGTCGCCGCGGCGAGCAACGGGCGCTTCGACTCGAACCCGGCCCGCTGCTTCGAGCAGTTCGGTGAGCTTCGCCGGTGGGCCGACGGGGTCGACGCTGCGCTCGAGGCATTCGCGCCGGAGTCCGCAGGACCTCCGAGCCCCGCACCCCGGCAGGTCTTCGGTATCGGCCTCAACTACGTGGACCACGCCGCAGAGTCGGGGCTCGACCTGCCGACGGCGCCGCTCGTCTTCTCGAAGTTCTTGAGCTCGTTCGCCGGGGCGACCGCGAATGTGGCACTGCCAAAGGGGTCCGTCGACTGGGAAGTCGAGATCGTCGTCCTGATCGGCGAGCATGCTCGAGCGGTCGCGCCGGCACGCGCTTGGGACGTCGTGGCGGGACTGACCGTCGGCCAGGACCTGAGCGAGCGCGAGCTCCAGTGGAGCGGGCCCGCACCCCAGTTCGGGCTCGCGAAGTCGTACCCGGGGTTCTCCCCCATGGGTCCGTGCCTGGTGACGCCCGACGAGCTCTCCGACCCCAGCGATCTCGAGCTCGGCTGCGAGCTCAACGGCGACTCGGTGCAGCGGGGACGCAGCGCCAACATGGTCTTCTCGGTGCCCGAGGTCGTCGCGTACCTCTCGGGCATCGTGTCGCTGCTGCCCGGCGACGTCATCTTCACTGGCACGCCGGCAGGTGTCGGTGCGGGGCGCAGGCCACCGAGGTTCCTCCGACCCGGCGACGTCCTGCGCAGCTGGGTCGAGGGCATCGGTGCGATCACCCAGACCTTCGTCGCCGAGCCACCGCTCGAGCAGGACTGAGCGACACCGCGGCGCTGGTCGCGTGCCGTCGCGCCGAGCCGACAAGACCAAATTCCGCGACCTTGCTATGCTGTCCATCAGAGCGGGTGCATTGCCGCTCACATCAAGAGAGGTTGAGGGTCCCGGCCCTATGACACCTCGGCAACCTGCGCTTGTCGCAAGGTGCCAATCCCGGGCTGGATGCGAGCGAGCGAGGACAAGTACGTGCGACCCGTGACTACCCCGAGAGACGTTCCCGTGGCCTTGCTCGGCTACGGCGCCGTCGGCTCCGCCGTCGATCGGCACCTGAGACGGCACCAAGGCGAGCTGGCAGCCGCGACCGGGCTCCGGCTCCGCGTCGTCCACGCCCTCGTTCGCGACCTGACCAAGGAGCGCGCATACCCCGCGCTCGATGGCGTCCTCACAACGAGCTTCGAGCGCATCCTCGGCGACGGCCAGGTCGTCGCGGTCGCTGAGCTCATGGGCGGCATCGACACGTCACGGCGCTACATCGACCTGCTCCTGGGCCGCGGCAAGCAGGTCGCGACGGCCAACAAGCAGCTCCTGGCGACCGACGGCCACGACCTGCTGGGCCGGGTGCGCATCGGCGGCAGCGTGTGCGGCGCGATCCCACTCGTCGAGACGCTCGTTCGAGGACTCCCGCCTGGGGCGTGTACCCGCGTCTCCGGCGTCGTGAACGGGACCACGAACTTCCTGCTCGCACGCATGGAGTCCGGCTCCTCGCGCGCCGAGGCGCTCGAGGAGGCGCGTCGGCGTCGCTACGTGGAGCGGGACCCCACCGAGGACCTCTCGGGTGCCGATGCTGCCGCGAAGATGGCGATCATCGCCACGCTCGCGTTCGGCGACCCCGTGACGCTCGATGACGTCGCCTTCGAAGGCATCGACCAGCTCGACGAGCACGCGGTCCGCGAGGCGCAAAGCCGTGGCAAGGCGTTGCGACTCGTCGGCATCGCGACGCGCCGCGAGGTCACGGTCAAGGTGACCGAGCTCGACGCGTCACACCCCTTCGCCCTGCTTTGTGACGCGGACAACGCGGTGCTGCTCGAGGGCACGGGTTTTCGCCAGCTCCTCCTCGCCGGGCCTGGGGCTGGCGGCGAGGAGACGGCTTCGGCGGTCGTCGCGGACCTCTTCGAGCTCGTTCGATGAGCGTCGACACGAAGTCCGTCACGCTGGCGTCGCCATTGCTCCTCGACTCGGGGCGCAAGCTGTCCGAGGTCACGATCGCCTACGAGAGCTACGGGGACGCGTCCAACGAGGTCGTGCTCATCTGCCACGCGCTGTCGGGCGACGCGCACGCGGCGGGTGTCGCGACGGGCGTGCCGGGAGCCGGCGAGACCGACGTCCAGGGGCTCGGGTGGTGGGACGCCGCGATCGGGCCGGGGCGCGCGCTGGACACGGATCGCTGGCGTGTCATCTGCACGAACCTCGTCGGCGGGTGCAGGGGCTCGACGGGTCCCGCGTCGGTCGACCCGGCAACGGGACGCCCCTACGGTTCGAGGTTCCCCGAGCTCACCGTCGCGGACCTCGTGCGAGCACAGCGCCTGTTCCTCGAGGCGCTCGGCATCGACCGGGTCCTCGCCGTCGTCGGCGCGTCGCTCGGAGGGATGCAGGCTCTGCAGTTCGCACTCGACCACCCCGACGTCGTGCGCGGCGTGNNGGCGATCACGTCGGATCCGGACTTCCAGGGCGGCGACTACTACGCCTCGGGGCGGGCGCCGCGCGCCGGCCTCGAGCTCGCCCGCCAGATCGGCCACGTGACGTACCTCTCGAAGGAGGCGCTGCGGGCCAAGGCACCGCACGACCGGCTCCGCATCGAGGACTACCTCGCCCACCAGGGCGCCAAGTTCGTCGATCGATTCGACGCGAACTCCTATCTCACGTTCTCGAAAGCCCTCACGAGGTTCGAGCTCACCGACGACCAGCTGGCCGCGATCGCCGCTCCCGCCCTCCTGCTGTCGTTCTCCTCGGACTGGCTGTACCCACCCGCGGACAGCGCCCGGCTTGCCGCCGCGCTCCCCGACGCTCGGCACGTCGAGCTCGACAGCCCGCACGGCCACGACGCGTTCCTGCTCGACGTCGACCTCCAGGCGCCGCACATCCGGGACTTCCTTCACCGACTGAGCGAGGAGCGCGCATGAGCAGCGACCGGGCATGGGGCTTCGACACACGGCAGGTGCACGCCGGCCAGCGGCCCGACCCCTACACCGGCGCAAGGGCGACCCCGATCTTCCAGACGGCCGGCTACGTCTTCGAGGACGCCGAGTCGGCAACGGCGTACTTCAACCTCCAGGAGTACGGCAACACGTACTCGAGGATCATGAACCCGACCACGGCGACGTTCGAGGAGCGCATCGCGTCACTCGAGGGCGGCGTCGGTGCGGTCGCGTTCGCGAGCGGGCTCGCCGCGCAGGCCGGCGCCCTGTTCACCATGCTCGAGCCAGGCGACCACATCGTGGCTCAGAAGGCCCTCTACGGGGGCACGATCACCCAGCTCAAGCACTTCCAGCGAAAGCTCGGCTTCGAGGTGAGCTTCGTCGACGGTGACTCCCCCGCGGCGTGGCGCGACGCGGTCCGCGAGACGACCAAGGTCTTCTACGCCGAGATGATCGGCAACCCCGGAGGCAACGTGCTCGACGTGGCGACGGTCTCCTCGATCGCCCACGAGCACGGCGCGCTGCTGCTCGTCGACAACACGTTCGCGAC
>PLCI01000043.1 GCA_003135595.1 Acidimicrobiaceae bacterium
AACCCGGGACCTCTTGACCCCCAGGCCTCTCCAGGGAGCGTTCATCAGCGCCATGAGCGCCACAACCCTTGCAATTGCTGGGCGTCTAACGATCATGACCGTCATGCGCCCCAAGAGATTGCAGCAGAACTGCTATCAAAGCGCTATCACGATCCAAGAGGGTGCCAGGCTTCTTTGGCGTCGCCGAGACGTGTCGCTTGACGCTCGTCAAGTACGTCGTGGGGAACTCCGGCGTGAATCCTCTTGACTCTCTTTTGACTGCTCGACGTCGAACCTGTCAGTTGCAGATACAACTCTGCCTTCGCGCCTTGACGGTGCCTAGATCGGGACGGGTTCCTGCGACTTGGTTATTCCTTGGATCTGGAGGAGCGAACGCGGTGCGACATTGCCAAATTCGCCAAGCTGCTGTCGCGTGAGGTTGAGTACCTGCACGTTCACGAGGTTCGCATTCACGTCGGTTCCAAAGCCGGCGATCAGTCCCCAGGGTCCCGGGTGCAACGTTGCTTTCATCAGGTCTCTGAAAGCACGGTTCAGCGCGCGCCATGTGTTCGGCACGAAGAGGAACCGGATCGCGTTGACAGGCGCCGTCGCGAGCGCGAGCCGCGTCATGGTGGGTGTGCTGCAGACTTCATAGACGTTGATCGTCGAGTTGTTGTTGCTGAGCGAGATGCCCGCGTACTGGTCCGGGAACAACTTCGGCAGCTCCCCTGCGAGCTTGCCGGTGGCCCCGATCGTCACCGGATTCGGAGCTCCACCGGGGTCCGGCTGGAAGTGCGGCGCCCTCGGACCGAACTCCGGAAGCGTCACGGCGCTCGCGGCGCTCGCGGCCGCGCCGCGACACCGGGGCACGGTCGTCGACGGGACGATGTGCGGCCCGTACGTGCCGAGAAGGCGCTGCGGTGGTGGGCTGGTGGCCGGGAACAGCGTCAGCGGCAGCGCGACCGCGAGCACCACGATCGAGGCGAGCGCGACTGCGAGCCACGCGAAGCGCCGACGTCGGCGAAGACGCCTTGCTTCTTCGATGAGCACCTGCACGTCCGCAGGTAGCGCGGTCGCCGGCGTTGGCGACTCAACGGTTTGGTCGAGGGTCGTAGATTTGATGGTGCTAGCGTAATCATCACTATGGAGATCGTCAAGCTCGCACCCCAACCCAATTCCTCCCTCTACGAGCAGGTGGCCGCCGAGATCCGCCGAGCCATCGCCGACGGGGAAGCGAAGCCCGGCGAGCGGCTGCCGCTGGCCAAGGATCTCGCCACAGTGCTTGGGGTCAACACGAACACGGTCTTGCGCGCGCTCCACGTGCTGCGTGACGAGGGACTGCTCGAGTTCCGCCGTGGCCGTGGCATCACTGTCGCCGGTACCCTCGAGCGCGGCTCGGTGCTGGCGAAGGTGCACGAGCTGGTCGAGCTCGCTCGCAAGCACGGCTATGGGACCGACGAGATCGTCGCGCTCATCGAGAGGGCATCGTGAGCGACACTCCTTCTTCTCGAACAATGTAAAGAAAGGATGACAAAGACCCTTCCTGCTCGGCCAGAGTCCCCGCAGCGCCACCATCGCCACAGCACCTCAATCGTTG
Source organism: Acidimicrobiaceae bacterium (assembly GCA_003135595.1). GTDB lineage: Bacteria > Actinomycetota > Acidimicrobiia > Acidimicrobiales > RAAP-2 > Palsa-459. The sequence goes on from PLCI01000043.1 coordinate 1,577, forward strand.
CGAATCTGACGCTGTTGATCACTCCTGGCGCTAGTGGTGCTCGTGAAGGGTGAACTTCTTCACGAGGTGACGTAGCCATCGAATCTGCCCCTACGTTCAGCCCTTCGCTAGTGGGGACTGGCTTTCGCTAAGGAGGGCAGTGGCAATGCAGAGCGTCGTGCGGCGCATGAGGATCGATCGGACTTGGTCGCCGCCCCCGAAGGGGGCGGCGGCGACCGTTGTGCTCGTCGAACGACCAGACCGCCATCGAGACGCACCCAGGAGACGTCCACAGACCCGCTCGCGCGGCGAGGGGTCCATCCAGCGCGTCGAGGGACGCGAGGGCTACAGGGCGCAACTGACGCTCCCGGACGGTCGACGGCCAGTGAAACAGTTCAAGACCAAGCAACAAGCCGCTGACTGGCTCTCCTCGCAGCGAGCGCTGGCCGACGCTGGCAAGCTCGTCGCCCCGAGCTCGTTGCGCTTGTGCGACTGGATGGATGAGTGGCTCGCGAATCGCCACCGAGCGCCCAACACTGTCGCACTGGAGCTCAGCCACTGGCGCACCCACTTCGGCCCGATACGCGAGGTCCGACTCGAACGCCTCACGGTCCAAACGTGCCGCAGGTGGCTCGAGGGACTGGACCAGCGGCTCAAGGCGGCTCGTCCTCCGCTTGGCCAGCCACACACACTTCGCCACTGCTACAACCTGCTGCGAACCGCTTTGAGCGCTGCGGTCGAGCACCGGCTCATCGCGTCCAACCCGATGGCGAGCCTCCCGCGCCCGAAGGTCCCCAAGCCGCAGCCCAAGTTCCTGACCGAAGACGAGGTCAGGCGACTGCTTGCGGCGGTCAACGCGACCGGAGACCCACGATCGATCGCGGTGCACCTGATGCTCCGACTCGGGCTCCGTCGCGGCGAGGCGCTCGGGCTCGTCTGGGGCGACATCGACTTCGAGACGGGGGCGATCTCGGTCACCCATCAACTGCAGCGATTGCCTGACATGGAGAACCCTTCGACCTCGCGTCTCGCCAGAGTGCCACCCAAGACCGAGTCGTCGCTTCGGACGCTCGTAGCTGACTCGCACCTCCTGGCGTTCCTCGAGTACGTGAGAGCAACTTCACTCGATCCAGCGGGACCTCAGGACCTCCTCGTCAGCCTTCACGGGGGAGTGCCAGTCGATCCCGACGCCATGACCAGCTGGTTGCGCGAGCTCGGTAAGTCAATCGGTGTCGTCTGCACGCCACACCGCCTACGGCACACGTCGGCCACGATGATGCTCAACCACGACGTCGCGATCACGACGGTCGGCGCTGTCCTCGGCCACACCGACATCCGCACGACAAGCGTCTACGCGAGAGTCCTCGACGACACAAAATCCGGCGCGATCGAAGTTCTTGGAGACGTTCTGGGGGAGATCTGAGTACTCTCGCGCTTGGAGGTACCCCCGGATGCACCTGTGGGAAACTGCGTACAGCTGGCGAACGGATAGGACCGATGCCCGAGAAGCGACGTCGTGGGTTCAGGACGGCCACCACGGTTGGCGCGCTGATCGTTGTCGCCGGAGTAATCGCAGTCAGCGCGAACTTGGTCGCGGCCACAAACGCCCCCACCTTCTCTAAGGCTCAGGCGATTGCCAACTGCTCAAGTCCAGCAAACGACCCTGGGATCTTCCAAGGTCGACCCGCCGGCGTGGACGTCGTTGGCAACGCGGCAGCGGTTGCATACGTGTCTGGCGACAAGGTTGCGTTGTGCGGAACAGGGATAGGTTCAACTGGACTGAGTTTCGTTGAGACGACGTCCAGTCGTGGACCCGAGCTCCAGGTCATGTTTCTTACGAACGACGACTGGAATGACTACTGGTCCCTCATTCACACCGGTTCCGCGGTTGCCCGAATCCAGGTGGCTACAGCTTGGGGACCCGCACGAAGCAGGTATCTGGGCCACGGGGCCTGGCTCGTGAACGCTCCGTTTCGAGTCCCCGCCTCGATTGTGAATCCAACCCCGGCCAATGGTTCGTTGTGGGCTGGGCAGGTTCTCGGCTTCAGCAAAGCGGGACTGCTCGTGGCGAGCGTGCCCATGCGATTCTGTGTGCATCAAGATTTTACGAACCTCAATCATTGCCAAGTGATCGGATCAACTCGCCCGTAGCTCACCTTGTTTCGAGTCAATCGAACACGCCGAAGCAGCTGCGCAGTCCAAGGTCTCTTCGCCGATCAGTTGGGCATGATCGACGAAACTGTCCTCAACCGCCGGGTGTGCGCACGGTCGCATGGAGCGCCGACAAGCGAATTTCATCATCGACTAGACTCGGCGGACAGGCTGCGGAGGTGAGACATGAGGGATATTCGAGCAATTCGTTTGCTCCTAGTCTCGGCAGTCCTCGCATTCGGCATGCTTGTTGTGGTCGAATCCCTGAGCACACCGACGACAGGATCCGTCGCCGGTGTCTTAGAGACATCCGCCTTCCAGGGAAGCTTTCCGTTCCCTGGTGTCGTCACCCTGTCTCGGTTGGATACCAGTCACTCCATGTCGTTGCCGTTTGGACCTCACAAGAGCATCGTCTACCCACGCGCGTCCGGAACGTGGATCCCAACGGGGGCAGACGCAACGATGGTCACCTTTTCCTCGATCGAGGTGGCAAGCCTTCGGACGTATCTAACTGGAAGCAACGGGCAATTCTCGATTTCAGTCGCCCCGGGCACCTGGTATGCGACAGGTGGTGGCACCAAGTCCAGACAGGGCTGCCACGGCGGTCCTGTCGTTGTGCATCCTGGAAAACAAGCGAGCCTCCAAGTCCTTTGCTTCCAGCGATAGAGCCCTTCGAATCTGCGGTAGGTATCGAGGTCGCGTAGTTAGGGTCTTTGCAACTCCTCGTGCGTTGGCCCGATGTCTCCGAACAGCGGGCTGCGAGCATCACCGGACGAGAGCACCAAGAGCACCTCTGCGTGTCCGCTGCGAACTGCTATCAAACTGCTATCACGGCCCTCAGGGGAGTGGCCAGGAATGGCCCGAATCCCTTGTAATCATTGGTCGGGCTGCCGGGATTTGAACCCGGGACCTCTTGACCCCCAGTCAAGCGCGCTAACCAAGCTGCGCCACAGCCCGCGAATCGGCGAGCCTACCCGCTCGCACACCGCACTTCGGACTCGCAACTGCAGATGTTGCGCCGCCCAGCGAGGCTCGTGCCCCAGCAACTATGCGGAAGCGGCAGCACGAGGAGCCGTGCGAGTAGAGGTTGCTCGGTCCTCTCGCCGACGACTGGTGAGCATCGCGGCCACGCCGAGCATGAACAGAGCTGAGACCCAGAAAAATGAATTGCCGAGAACGAGTTGCCACCCGTGCTCGGTGAGCTCGCCACCACCCGGCACGATCCAGATGGGGGCGATCCAAAAGATTGCGATTGCTGCGGCCGCCCACAGCCTCCCCCTGACGGGTCGGTCGGGCGCGAAGGCGAGCCACAGCGCAACCGGTATCGCCCAGACGAAGTGATGCGCCCACGAGATAGGCGACACGAGGAGCCCCGTTGTCGCGCAGACGAGCACGCCGAGGAAATTGGACGACGAGTGCCATGCCCACCGGGCAAGCGCGAGTCCTCCCACCAGCACGGCGGCGCTCACCACGACCACGACGCTCTGGGGTACGACGTGGTGTGCCAGTCGGTCCGTCACGCCACGGAGGCTCTGGTTGCTGATGTAGAACACCCCACCGATGCGCCTGGCGTCGTCCGCGTACTTGGTCCAGTACGACCACGTGACTGACGGGTCAAGTGCCCCGGCGAGGAGCGTGCAGCCGACGAAGGTCGACAGCGACACCCACCCTGCCCTCACCTGGCGCGTGAGGAACAGGTACGGGACGAACACGAGCGGAACCAGCTTCACGGCCGCGATGACACCCACGAGGACGCCTCGCGGGAGCGTCCGACCCGCAACCCGCAACGTGCAGGTGAGGTCGGCGAGGGCAAGCGCGATGAGCACGAGGTTCACCTGGCCAAAGGCCATGGTGAGCAGCACCGGCTCGAACCGATACGCCGGCGCCATGAGCACGAGGGACCACACGAGGATCTCGCGTCGGGGGAGACCGGGGCGCACGGCGCGCAGCGACAGGGCGAGGATCGCGAAGAGCGAACCGACACTGAGGAGGATCCAGAGGAGCTGGGACCACTGGAACGGGAGCAGGACGAGTGGGCCGAACGCGAGCGCGGCGAACGGGGGATAGGTGAACAAGAGGTGTGGCGGCGTTCGCAGCGTCGCGAGATAGAGGCGACCGTCGGCGAGATGGTGCGCGCCCATCAGGTAGACGGCGAAGTCGAGCAGCCTGTGGTGCCATGTGGAGAACCAGGCCTTGGCGAGCACGTAGCCAGCGGACCCGGCGCCGATGACGAGGAGCACGGGCTGCAGGCGCTGCGGCAAGCTGCCGACTGAACCCGACCGCGCGTTCGCGCTGGGTGCCGCCGTCGCCGAGGGCCCGCCGGATCGACCATCGAGCGTGCGCGCCGCAGTGGAACGCGGGGCGTCGGCGCTCACCAAGTCGAGTGTAAGTGACAGGTGTCGAAATCTCGGGGTGCCGTGTGCGTGCCTACGGCGTCCAGCGATCGCCGCCCATCGCGAGCACGGCGAGCGCTGCCATGCACAGCGCAGAGAAGCCAAGGATGATCTCGAACCACTTCGTGTCAAGGCGAGCGCCGACGACCCCCAGCAGCGGGACGCTGCGCAGGAGAAGCCTGGGCGTGACCCCGATGATGGGCGACGCGATGCCGATCACCAGCACGCAGACGGTGTAGCCGACCCATGGCGCTGGAGGGTGCGCCCGCAGGAACACGACGAGGAGCCCGATCGCGACGAGCAGGCTGATCACCTTGACCATCGCGTCCGGATTGGCGAAGCCGTGGCGCCAGACCGCGGCCACGGCGGTCGGCACGCTGCCGCCAAAGCTGCCGGTCTGCCATCCTGCGCGCTGGGCGTCGAACCACTCGAACGGTGAGCCGGTGTGCGCCCAGAGGAACGCGAAGAACGCACCCACGCCGAGCGGTGCGAGGGCCGGCGCGAGGAGCGACCGCCATTCGCCGCGTGCCCTGATGGCGAGGTACGAAGCGATCGCGCACGGGACGATGACCGCGCTGCCGACGGGATCGGCGCTCGTCGCGAGCGCGGCGCACAGCCCCGCAAGGAGCCATCGCCGTCGACGGAGCGCGATCAGCACGCATGCCACGAGCAAGATGGTGAGTCCCTCGGTGTAGACGAGGCTGAGGACGAGCGCCCCAGGCGAGAAGAACACGAGTGCGGTGCCCCGCGTCGCACCCGACTCGCCGAAGAATCCAAGGAGCAGCCACCACACCGCGACAGCGGCGAAGAGCCCGACGACGAACGTGATGACGAGGCCCGAGACGCCGAGATCGAACCCTGTCACGTCGTGGGTGCCGCGGATGAGCAGCGGGAGCAGCGGGAAGAAGCCGAGGTTCGACTGCGCGCTGTTCGAGGAGGACCCCGGGGGGATCGCGGTTACGTAGCCGGACCGCGCGATCGACAGGTACCAAGGACCGTCCCAGACGATCAGCGCCTTGGTGAAGTGCTCGCGCGCGTTCGAAGCCACAGCCCCGGCGATGAGAAGCACGCCTGCTCTCGAGAGCAGATAGATGACCACTGGACGTGCCGAGAGTCGCGTGAAGCGCCGCAGGCCGCCCTTCCGAGTCGCTACGTCGTCGAGCTGGACCTCCGGTGCCACGTCGGACGCCGGCGTCGTGTCGACGTCCTCGATCACCGCGGGCGGCCGTTCCTGCGTGGACCCCGAACAGGCGTCTGGGTGAGTATCCGGAGCACTGGAAGTCGTGGGGCACGCGCGGCAGTCGGGCGCCGAGCGGCGTGAAAAACTATCGCGCGCCCCGAGAATCCGTCGGCGAGTCGCGAGGCGTCGACGGCTAGTTCGCGGCGACAGGTGCGGTCAGGTGCGGCTGCGCCGGATTCGTCAGCCACGCTCGCGCCTCGCACAGTCGCACGATTGTCTCGCCCGTCGCCTTCGCGGCGATCGCGTCGAGGATGCGCTGGTCGAGTGCCTCGATGAGCTCCTGGACATCCATGCCCCATTGACCTCCGTCGTTTCTCAAGCAGCGCGGCCCAGGCCGCGCACAAACCTAGTGGGAGTGCAACCCTTCACCCTCCGGCGGCCGCCGCGAGCACCTCGACCTGTGCTCCCTCGGCGAGAGGGGTCGTGGCCCACCTCGAGCGAGGCACGATCTCGCGATCAAGGGACACCGCGACGCCTCGCCGCTCGATGCCAAGCGCCGCGATGACGTCGTCGACGGTCGTCGGCGACTCGAACTCGACGTCCTCGCCGTTCAACGTCACGCGCACGACGCTCGCCTCACGATGGTGGCGATCGTTGCGGCAGCGAGCGGCGCCAGCAGGACGCCGTTGCGGTAGTGACCAACCGCCGCGATGACGCGCTCGTCGCGCAGCGCGCCGACAAAGGGCAGGTGGTCGGTCGTCGCGGGACGAAGCCCGACGCTTGCCTCGTCGAAGCTGAGCTCGTCGACACCGGGGAAGACCAGTCGTGCCGCATCAAGCAGCCGATGCACGCCGCCCGCGAGCGCGATCGCACGATGTCCCTGCTCCTCGCTCGTCGCCCCGATCACTATCGAGCCGTCCTCTCGAGGCACGAGGTAGCAAGCCGCGGAGTTCACGAGGGCTCGAATCGGCCCCTTCGGAATGGCGATCCCCTCGACCGCGCCCAGTCTGAGCGTGACCCCTCGGACCGGGCGCACGACCGGGAGGCCTAGTGCCTCCGTGCCGGCGATTGGCGACGTTGCCCCGGTTGCAAGGACGCACACGTCGCAGCGGACGTCGCCCACGCGCTCTAAGCCAAGTCGGAGCCCTCGTGGTTCCAGGTCGACGCGCGAGCAGCGGTCCTCGATGATCCGTACGCCCAGTGCCTTGAGCGCCTCGAGCAGCGCCGCGACGAGCCGGCGGTTGTCGACGCTGTGGTCGCCTGGGAGCAGCCATGCACTGCGAAGCGACGCTGCGAGCGACGGCTCACGCTCCGCAAGCTCGTCGCCATCCAGCTGCTCGACCACGATGCCAGCTGACCGCAGCGACTTGACCGTTCGCGTGACGTCTCTCGCGTCACTCGGGGTCGCGCCGACGAGCACCGACCCCGTCTGGCGGTACTCGACGACGGAACCGCTCGCCTCGCCGACTCGCGCAGCAAAGCTCGGCCAGAGTGCCGCGGCGTCCGCAAGGTCCTGGAGGAGCCGCTCCTCGCCCGGTGCGACCTCGGACGCGGGTGCGAGCATGCCCGCGGCCGCCCAGGAGGCACCGTGACCGGGTGCGGGGTCGATCACGACGACGTCGATGCCCTCGCTTGCGAGCTCGAAGGCGATCGACATGCCAATCACGCCGCCTCCGACGACGCCGACCGACTCGACTCGCGTGGAGCCCACGCGGCGAGCCTACGGGTGCGTGGTCAGAAGAAGAACTCTCTCCAAGTCGTCGAGTGGCGCTGCCGACCACGCGTCGCATGCGAGTCTCGCGCGTCGTAGCGTCCACCATCTCCCGAGCGGCCGTAACTACGATCGTCCTGTCGGAAGGCGATGCCGGTCGAAGGGGGTGACGGTGTCGGGTCAAGGCTCTGCAGCGATCACCTCGCCCCTACGTCACGAGCCCCGTCGGTGGCCGTCGGCGCTGGTGGCCACTGCCGTCGTCAGCGCGCTCGCGCTCACCGGCTTGCTCGTCTTCCAGGACCGTGAGAATGCCGATGCCGCGTCATCGGCGCGCGCGAACACAGCCCGTGACGCCGTTGCCTTCGAAAGCCTCCAGCAGGTCTCGGGCTCGATCGTGCTCGCGAGTTCCCTGCGGCGCGCCGGGATACTCGGGCTCCAGCGAATCGGCGTCAGGGACTTCCAGTCCCTCGTCGTGGGCCCGCTCGGGGGCATCGTCGTCGCCACGCCGAGCCAGTGGACGCTCGCCCTTGGGGGAGGGTGGGCCTGCATGTCGTTGGCCCAGGTCAAGGGTTGGCGCCCTCCGAGCGTCACGAGAGGCGTGTGCAGTGGCGCGCCCATCGTGCGCACGCCGTCGGTCTCAGCCGCCGCGCTCGACGGCGCCGTGCAGCACATCGAGCGCCAGCAGCGCGCCGCGCTCGATGCCGCATTGGTCGCCGCGGCGATCCCGTCAACCTCGCGGGGCTCCGACGCGCGCTTCTCGCTCCGCTCGCTCGCGGACCACTTCCGCCGACTCGACCACGTCGACTTCCGAGCCCAGGTGACGCCGAGCGGCGTGACGGTGATGTCGAAGTCCTCCGTGGCTTGCGTGCGGCCGACCTCGACCGCCCAGTCCGTGCGCATCGTGCTCGGACCCTGCACGTGAGGAGCCCCGTCCCCACTCGATAGCATCGCCGCCTTGGAGGGGACCATGCGCAGCACCATGCAGGACGGCCCGCTGCTGATCAGCGGGATCGTGCGACACGGGTCGTGGCTGTACCACGACAAGCAGGTGATCACCTGCGAGGTCGACGGCTATCGCACGGCTTCGATCGGGACGATCGTCGAGCGCGCCGAGCGGCTCGCGCATGGCCTGCGCCACCTGGGCATCGGGGAGGGCGACCGGGTCGGGACGTTCTGCTGGAACAACCAGGAGCACCTCGAGGCCTACCTCGCGGTCCCCTCGATGGGCGCGGTGCTGCACACGCTCAACATCCGCCTGTTCCCCGAGCAGCTCAGCTACGTGATCAACCATGCCGGGGACAAGGTCATCATCGTCGACGCCTCGCTGATCCCGGTCCTCGCCAAGGTTCGCGCCGAGCTCACGACGGTCGAGACCTTCATCGTGCGGGGCGACGGCGACACCGGGGCTCTGGGCGAGACGATCGACTACGAGCAGCTGCTCGCCGCCCAGCGCCCCGGGTTCGAGTGGCCCGACCTCGACGAGCGTGCGCCCGCGGCCATGTGCTACACGTCGGGCACCACCGGCAACCCGAAGGGCGTCGTCTACTCGCATCGCTCGACGTGGCTCCACTCGCTCGCGGCGACGTCGGCAAACGCGCTCGGCTACTCGGAGCGCGACCGGTGCCTGCTCATCGTGCCGATGTTCCACGCGAACGGCTGGGGCGCGCCCTACACCGCGCTCATGGCGGGCGCCGAGCTCGTGCTGCCCCAACACCTCCTGCAGGGCGCGCCGCTCATCAAGATCATCGCGGACACGCGTCCGACCCTCGCGCTCGGGGTCCCCACGATCTGGAACGACCTCGTTGCCGCCTCGGCGTCGACGCCCGCGGACCTCTCCTCGCTGCGCGCCGTGCTGGCGGGCGGCTCGGCGGTGCCGCGGGCGCTCATCGAGACGTTCCGCGACAAGTTCGGCGTGCAGATCGTCCAGGGCTGGGGGATGACCGAGACGAGCCCGCTCGCCGCGGTCTCGATCCCGCCCGCGGGCACCCCCGAGGACCAGGCCATCGAGTTCCAGGTGAAGGCGGGCCGGATCGTGGCGGGCGTCGAGATCCGCATCTGCGACGGGGACGGCCAGGAGCTGCCGCGCGATGGCGAGGCGGTGGGGGAGATCGAGGTGCGAGGCCCGTGGATCACCGCGTCGTACTACGCGTCGGACGATCCCGAGAAGTTCCACGACGGGTGGCTGCGCACCGGCGANNAAGTCCGGCGGCGAGTGGATCAGCTCGGTCGAGCTCGAGAACGAGGTGATGGCGCACCCCGACGTCTTCGAGGCGGCCGTCGTCGCCATCCCCGACGAGCGCTGGGCCGAGCGCCCGCTCGTGTGCGTCGTGCCGCGCCCCGGCGCCGAGGCGCCCAGCCCCGCCGCCCTGCTCGAGTTCCTCGGTCCGCGCGTCGCCAGGTGGTGGCTGCCCGACCAGTGGGCGTTCCTCGAGGCGATCCCCAAGACCTCGGTCGGCAAGTTCGACAAGAAGGTGATCCGCGCCCAGTACGCGAAGGGCGAGCTCGACGTCGTGTCGTTCGACCACCACAACGCGTGAGAAGCGACGACACGATCGGCGAGCTGGCCGCGGAGATCGACGCGCTTGCCGAGCGCCTGGCGGACCGCTCCCTCGACTTGCTGCGCGCCGCGCTCGAGGATCCCGACGCATCGGCCGCGGCGGCGACCGAGCGGCTCGTGACGAGGGCGCGGCGCGCCCTGGACAAGGCGTCGACGCTGCTGCGCACTGCCGACGCCCGTGACGCGGGGGAGCGCTAGAACTGGTTCAGCGTGTCGATCAGCGCGCGAAGCCGCGCGTAACTGAACTTGTCGAAGCGCAACGCGACGCGGGCGAGCTCGAGGTGGTCCTTCGCGGTGCGCTCGGGCGGCAGCGGCTGGGTTGCGCGGATCGACCCGCTCGTCACGATGTCGGCGAAGTCCCGGTTCAGCGCCTCGATCGCCTCGGGTTCGGGCAACCGCGCCAGTCGGAGCACGAGCAGGTCGCCCACCCAGCGCGCGGAGTGGTAGTTCGCGTAGTAGTGCGTGATCTCGCGGACGGCGTCCTCGACACTCGTCACGATCGTGAAGAACCCAAGGTCCGGGGCCGAGACGTAGCCCCGGGCGATCACCTCGTCGCGGACGAAGCGCAGCCACGCGTGCCAGAAACCGCCGCCCGGCGTCTCGACCAAGACGACCGGGGCGGGCTCGGCCTTGCCGGTCTGGAGCAGCGTCAGCAGCTCGAAGCACTCGTCGAGCGTGCCGAAGCCGCNNGGGTCCTGGGCGATGAACGAGTTCGCGCCCTGCTCGTGGGGGAGCCGGATGTTGACGCCGAACGCGTGGTCCCGTCCCGCGCCTTCCGTGCCAGCCGCCATGATGCCGGGCCCCGCGCCCGTCACGATCATCCAGCCCTCCTCGGCGAGCCGGTGCGCGAGCTCGCGGGCGAGCACGTAGATGGGGTCGTCCGGCGTGGTGCGCGCCGAGCCGAACATCGTCACCTTGCGCACGGCGCGCCACGGGCGGAACACCTCGAACGCCTCGTACATCTCCTTCAGCGCGGTGTCGACGATCTTGAGGTCCAACAGGTCGCTCTCGACCAGGGCGAGCCCGACGACGGTCTCGAACATCGACGCGACCAGGTCGCGCTGCTGGCGTGGGAGCTGCAGGTCGGCGACGAGCGCGACGACGGCCTGGCGCGCCTGGTCCGGCGTGTTGGTCATGCCATCGCGTAGAGCGTCGTGCGCTGGCGCAGCGTGCGGCCCAGGGGCGCGACGATCGCAGCGAGCTCCTCGACGCCCATGCGCTGGCCGTGCGCCGCGCCGGCGGCACGCGAGATGTTCTCGTCGATCAGCGTGCCCCCGAGGTCGTTGGCGCCTGCCTGCAGCACGCGCCTCGAGCCCTCCGCGCCCAACTTCACCCAGGAGACCTGGACGTTGTCGATCTCACCGTCGTAGACGAGCCGCCCGACCGCGTGCATTAGCAGCACCTCGCGGAACGTCGGCCCCTTCCTCGCGGCGCCCTTGAGGTACAGCGGCGTGGCCATGTGGACGAAGGGGAGCGGCACGAACTCGGTGAAGCCGCCGGTGCGGCGCTGCAGCGCACGCGCCGCAAGCAGGTGCTTGGCCCAGGACCGGGAGGTTTCCACTGCGCCGAACATGATCGTGACGTTGGAGCGCAGCCCGAGGCCGTGGGCGGTCTCGTGGACCTCGAGCCACTCGTCCGTCGAGAGCTTGTCGGGGCACAGGATCTTGCGCACCTCGTCGTCGAGGATCTCCGCGGCAGTCCCGGGCAGGGTCTTCAGCCCCGCGTCCTTCAGCGCACAGAGGTAGTCGGCAAGCGACATCGACGACCGGCGTGCGCCCTCTCTCACCTCGAGCGCGCTGAAGGCGTGGATGTGGATGTCGGGCGAGCCGGTCCGGACGGCTCGGAGCACGTCGAGGTAGTAGTCGCCGTCGAAGCTCGGGTGGATGCCACCCTGCAGGCAGACCTCCGTGCACCCGAGCTCGGCAGCCTCCGCGACGCGTCGGGCGATCTCGTCGAGGTCCAGGAGGTACGGGTCGCCACGCAGGTTGAGCGAGAGTGGTCCCTTGGAGAAGGCGCAGAACCGGCACTTGAACGTGCACACGTTCGTGTAGTTGATGTTGCGGTTGATGACGAAGGTGACGTCGTCGCCGCGGAGCCGCCGACGCGCCCTGTCCGCCGCCTCGCAGACCGCGGCGAGCTCCCCGCCACGCGCGGCGAAGAGGGCCACGATCTCGTCCTCGCCGAGCTCCTGGCCGCGCGCGATCCCCGAGAGCACCTCGGCGACGCGACCGAAGTCCGCGGCTCTCGAGTGCGTGGTCGCGGCCGGCGGGGGCTCGTTGCCGCCCGACACCCACGCGTCGCCGCGGCCGAAGCTCTGGGCGTCGCAGAGCCGCAGGACCGGCGTGCGCAGTGCGACGTCGAGCCACCTCGTGGGCAACTCGGCGAACGTGGGGTAGATCGTGAGCCTCGGGGTGAGCGCGTAGCCGTGGCTGCCGAGCACGTCGCCGAGCCCCTCGAGCTGCGGCCACGAGCGCTCAGGGTTCACGTGGTCGATCGTGACGGGCGAGATCCCGCCGAGGTCGTCCGCTCCGGCGTCCAGGATCGAGAGCGGGTCGTCGACCAGGTTGGGCGGGGCCTGGACGTGGACGTCGTCGGGGAGCAGCAGCCTCGCCGCGGCGATGGTCCATCGCAGCTCGTCGAGTGGCGCGGGCGCCCAGTCCGCCATCTGGGTGCGCGGCTTCGGCAAGAAGTTCTGGACGATCACCTCCTGGACGTGGCCGTGTCGCTCGTGGGCGCTCGCGATCGCCGCGAGCGTCGCGAGCCGGTCGCCGCGGTCCTCGCCGATCCCGACGAGGAGGCCCGTCGTGAAGGGGATCGAGGCCGCGCCGGCCGCGTCGAGCGTGCCGAGCCGCCGCGCGGGCGTCTTGTCGGGTGCGAGGCGGTGCGCCTCGAGATCCTCGCGGAGGGTCTCGAGCATCATGCCCTGACTCGCCGACACCGTGCGCACGAGCGCGAGCTCGTCGGGATACAGCGCGCCCGCGTTGGCGTGCGGCAGGAGTGTGGTCGCCTCTAGCACCGCGGCGCACGCGGCGGCGAGGTACGCGACCGTCGAGTCGTAGCCGTGGTCAGCGAGCCACGCCGCGGCGTCGTCGTAGCGCAGCTCGGGGCGCTCGCCGAGCGTGAACAGCGCCTCGGTGCAGCCCGCT
>PLCI01000114.1 GCA_003135595.1 Acidimicrobiaceae bacterium
TCAACGGCACCGAGCGCGTCGTCGTGAGCCAGCTGGTCCGCTCGCCGGGCGTCATCTTCCAGCCCGGCAAGGACGCCAAGACGATCTTCACCGGCACGATTCACCCCTACCGCGGCGAGTGGCTCGAGGTCGACATCGAGGCGAAGCCGTCAAAGGACGTGAACGCCGGCGCGCGCGTCGCGCGCAAGCGCCGCCTGTCGCTCTTCACGCTGCTGCGCGCGCTCGACCCGATGTTCGACGACGCGTTCTTCGCGAAGTTCGTCGAGCACTTCGACTTCCTCGAGCCGCAGTGGGCCAAGGAGCAGCCGCTCGTGCCGACCCAAGACGCCGCGCTGCTCGAGATCTACAAGCGCGCCCGTCCCGGCGAGGTCCAGACGGTCGAGGCCGCGCGCCAGTACTTCGAGGGCGCCTTCTTCTCCGACAAGCGCTACGACCTGACGAGGGTCGGGCGCTACAAGCTCGACCGCAAGCTCGGCCCCGAGATCGACAAGATCGAGTCGCTCTTCGGCGTCGCCTTGGAGCGCCCCGGCGCCAGCCAGGGCACGCTCGCACGCGCCGAGGTCCTCGCGACCGCGACGTACCTGCTGCACCTCGCCAAGCACATGAGCGACGCGGAGTCGACGTACCGCATCGACGACCAGGACCACTTCGCGAACCGCCGAATCCGCTCGGTGGGCGAGCTCATCCAGAACCAGATCCGCGTCGGGCTGTCGCGCATGGAGCGCGTCGTCCGCGAGCGGATGAGCACCCAGGACGTCGAGGCGATCACGCCCCAGTCGCTCATCAACATCCGGCCGGTCGTGGCCGCCGTGAAGGAGTTCTTCGCGACCAGCCAGCTGAGCCAGTTCATGGACCAGAACAACCCGCTGTCGGGCCTCACCCACAAGCGGCGCCTGTCCGCGCTCGGCCCGGGCGGCCTGTCCCGTGAGCGCGCCGGCTTCGAGGTNNAACGAGTACGGCTTCATCGAGACCCCGTACCGAAAGGTGACGAACGGCCACGTGACCGACGAGATCGTCTTCCTCGCCGCCGACGAGGAGGAGGCCTACGTCATCGCGCAGGCCAACACGCCCGTCGACGCGAACAACAAGATCCACGACGGTCGCGTGCTCGTCCGGCGAGGGCCGCAAGGCACCGGCATCCGCGTCGGGGCTGCGAACACCTCGTACGGCACCACGTCGGAGATCGACTACGTGCCCGCGAGCGAGGTCCAGCTGATGGACGTCTCGCCGAAGCAGATCATCTCGGTCTCGACCGCGCTCATCCCGTTCGTCGAGCACGACGACGCGAACCGCGCGCTCATGGGCGCCAACATGCAGAAGCAGGCCGTGCCGCTCGTCGTGCCCGAGGCGCCGTACGTCGGCACGGGCATCGAGGCACGCGCCGCGCGCGACGCCGGCGACGTGATACTCGCCGAGGACACCGGCACCGTCGCCGAGGTGAGCGGCGACTTCATCACGGTCGACTACACCCAGGGCCAGCACGAGCTCGGTCGCAAGACCTACCGGCTGAACAAGTTCCGTCGATCGAACCAGGACACGAGCATCAACCAGAAGACGCTCGTGTTCGAGGGCGACACGGTGGCGCAGGGTGACCTGCTCGCAGACGGGCCCGCGACGCACAACGGCGAGCTCGCGCTCGGCAAGAACCTGCTCGTCGCGTTCATGCCGTGGGAGGGCTACAACTACGAGGACGCGATCATCCTGAACGAGCGCCTCGTGCGCGACGACGTACTCACGTCGATCCACGTGAAGGAGTACGAGATCGACGCGCGGGACACCAAGCTCGGACCTGAGGAGATCACCCGCGACATCCCGAACCTCGCCGACGAGATCCTGGCGGACCTCGACGACCGCGGCATCATCCGCGTCGGCGCCGAGGTCGGCCCCGGCGACGTGCTCGTGGGCAAGGTGACCCCCAAGGGCGAGACCGAGCAGACGCCCGAGGAGCGCCTGCTGCGCGCGATCTTCGGCGAGAAGGCGCGCGAGGTGCGCGACACCTCGCTCAAGGTGCCCCACGGCGAGGACGGCAAGGTCATCGACGTCAAGGTCTTCAGCCGCGACGACAGCCACGAGCTGCCGCCGGGCGTCAACGAGCTCGTCCGCGTCTACGTCGCCCAGAAGCGCAAGATNNATCTCCGAGGGCGACAAGCTCGCGGGCCGCCACGGCAACAAGGGCGTGATCTCCAAGATCCTCCCCGAAGAGGACATGCCGTTCCTGGCGGACGGCACCCCGATCGACATCATCCTGAGCCCGCTCGGCGTGCCGAGCCGAATGAACGTCGGCCAGGTGCTCGAGAGCCACCTCGGCTACGCCGCCCGCTTCGGCTGGGAGGGCATCACCGTGAACGAGGGCGTCGGCACCGCCGGGGCCAATGACGGGGTCGCGCGCAAGACGCGTCCGCGCACCGAGCCCGCGGTGTGGATCTCGACGCCAGCGTTCGACGGCGCGCACTGGGACGAGCAGGGCTCGGCCGGCTCCAAGCACCCGACGATCAAGGAGATCTTCGGCCAGCTGAACTCGGACAACGACCGCTCAGGCGTGCTCATGGGCCAGAACGGAAAGGTGGAGCTGTTCAACGGCCGCACCGGCGAGCGCTACGACAGCCCGATCTCGGTCGGCTTCGTCTACATGCTCAAGCTCGCCCACATGGTCGACGACAAGATCCACGC
>PLCI01000037.1 GCA_003135595.1 Acidimicrobiaceae bacterium
CAGCTCGCCCAGCAGAACATCACCTTCCCGGCCGCGTCGGCGTTCGCCCACCCGGTCGCGGGCTCGGAGATCACGCCGTCGATGATCGGCACCGTGAGCCTCTACGCCGGCCAGCCCCTCACCACGGGACAGCAGGCAGAGGTCTACGCCAACGACTTCATCGCGGTGCACCTCCAGGAGATCGGTCAGGGCCAGACCTACGCACAGTGGTCAGCACTGGCGATGGCGGCGCCCGCAGGCTCCGCAACGGCCATCAAGGATCAGGGGATAGCAGACACCCTGTTCAAGGGCACGACCCTGCGAGGTCTCCTGCTTGAGGGGTACGGCTTCTCGGTGTTCGCGACGATCGCCCAGGACGGCGCGATCGCGGCGTTCGCCTTGGCTGCACTCATGGCACTGCTCGTTGGCTTCGGCTACCTGCACGCTCGCCGGACGAGTGACGCGAAGGAGATCCTGGTGCGCACGTCGATGGCGAGAGGTCCTCTCGCAACGACGTAGCCCATTCACGAGAACGCGCAGCAGCCCGGCCCGCACGACGTGCGGGCCGGGCTTCGCTGCGCCCGGGCTCAGTTCAGCGCGTAGACGACCGTCACCTGCACCGAGACCGGCTGGGTCCCCGCCTCGAGGGGCACGCCGGCATGCAGCGACGAGGTCATCGCGGCGTAGCCGTAGGTGAACGGCAGGACCTGCTGGTTCACCTGGTCGATGATCTTCACGACGCCACCGACGCTCGTGCCGCCGGCTGTCGCGTCCTGCTGTGCCTGACTGAGCGCGTCATGCATGGCCTTCGTGCGAGCTGCAGCAAGGAGCGAGCCCTGGTTGGTGATGGAGAACGTGATCCCGTTGAACTGGATGCCGTTGCCAGCCGACCTCGCGGCGGCCTCGATGGCGCCGCCTGCCTTGGCGAGGATGCCCTTCTCGTCCACGTTGTGCATCGTCACGTTCAGCGTCTCGTCGACGGTGAAGCCGGTGAGCTGACCGTGGCTGTTGGTGTTCTCGTAGATGTTGAGGTTCGAGGTCTGGAGATCCTTCTGCTTCAGGCCGCGGCCAAGGAGCGTGTTCTCGAGATTCTGCATGCCGAGGTCGTTCGCGGTGAGCGCTTCGGTCGCAGTGAGTCGGATGGTTTGGACGCCCACGGAGAACTGGAGCGTGTCGGGCACGCCCTGGACCGTGCCGGACCCGGTCACGGTGATCGTGCCGACGGCGCCAGCGGCCCCGGCCCTCGTCGAGCGACCGACCAGCAGGCCGATCGCGCCGATCGCCAAGACGACGAGGACCACGACCGCGCCGAACCACGCGCCTCGAGGTGCGGGTCGAGCCAGTGGGCGCCACTCGGTCGGGGGGCTCGAAGGCGGCGCCGTGCGCGGCGCTGCGGTTGGATTGGTTAGGTCGCTCATGTGGTCTCCTTGTTTGTCGGCGCGGCGACGCATGAGGACCGCGACGGTGACCCGTGTACCGGCGACTCGGTAGCGTCACACTGTGTATCTCACGAGGCTCGGCGTTCTGTCGGCGCGCTCAGCGCGCGTCGTCGTCAGCAACCTCGCAGCGGACCGTGACGATGCGCGAGTGCGCCGGTGCGCTCGATGACCCTCACGCTCGACCAGCTGTACCGAGGGCGCTTCGTCACCTTCGATGAGAATCGACCCGAGGTCGACGCACTTGGCGTGCTGCACGGCCGCATCGTGGCGCTGGGCGAGGACGCGAGTTCGTGCGTCGCGCGGGTCACGCACGACCTCGGCGGCGCCGTGTGCTTCCCCGGGTTCCACGACGCGCACGTGCACTCCGTCAACTTCGGGCTCTCCCTGGACGAGCTCGACCTCTCGACCCCGCCGGTGATGTCGCTGCCGGAGCTGTACGACGCGGTAGCGCAGCATGCCTCGATGCTCCCCAAGGGCGCCGTCGTGATCGGCCGCGGCTACGACCAGAACAAGCTCGGCGGGCACCACCCGCAGCGACGCGCCCTCGACGACGTCGCCCACGGCCATCCGGTCTGGCTGACGCACACGTCCGGGCACATGTGCGTCGTGAACACCGCGGCGCTCGAGCGCATCGGCGCGGACCTCGACATCGAGATCGACGGCGGGCGCGTCGTCCGCGACCGCGACGGCGAGCCGACCGGGCTGCTCGAGGAGCGCGCACAGGTGCTCGCCCAGCGGCTGGCGCTGCCTCGGTCGATGGCCACGATCGCCTCGGCGATCGAGCGCGCGCACCGCGTCTACCTCGCCGAGGGCATCACGAGCGTCTGCGACGCCGGCGTCGCGGGCGGGTGGATCGGACAGAGCCCCGCCGAGATGGACGGCTACCAGCTCGCCCGCGACGAGGGGAGGCTCTCGGTGCGCACGACGGTGATGATCGCCGCGGATGTCCTGGGCGCGATGCCGCGCCACCTCGACGACCTCGCGACGAGCGGGATCAGCGCGGGCATCCGAACAGGGCTCGGCGACGACTGGCTGCGCATCGGCGCGATGAAGGTCTTCTCAGACGGCTCGCTGATCGGCCGGACGTGCTGGCTCTCCCACGGCTTCGAGGACGAACCGGACAACCTCGGGTACCCCCAGCAGAGCCCGGACGCGCTGCGCCACCAGATCATCGAGGCGCACCTCGCCGGCTGGCAGGTCGCGACCCACGCCATCGGCGACGCGGCGATCTCCTTCGTCCTGGACGCCTACGAGGAGGCGCTTGCGCGACGCCCGCGCAAGGACCACCGCCATCGGATCGAGCACTGCGGGGTGACGACGGACGACTCGCTCGATCGGATCAGGCGCCTCGGGGTCATCCCGGTGCCCCAGGGGCGGTTCATCGGTGAGCTCGGCGACGGCATGCTGGCCGCCTTGGGTGAGCGCCGGGCGAAGGACACCTACCGACTGGCGAGCTTCCTTCGGGCCGGCATCTCGCTGCCCGGGAGCTCGGATCGCCCGGTGGTCGATGGCCGGCCGCTCCTCGGGATCGCCGACATGGTCGCGCGTCGGACGGCGACCGGCCAGCCCTTCGGGGCAGACGAGTCGCTCACGTGCGACGAGGCGATGCGGTGCTACACGACCGGGTCCGCGTTCGCGACCCACACCGATGCCGACCGCGGCACGCTGAGCGTCGGCAAGCTCGCCGACTTTGTCGCGCTCGGCTCGGATCCGAGGCGCCGCGTCGAGCCCGACACGATCGCGTCGGTGCCCGTCCAGGCAACCGTCGTGGGCGGCAAGCTCGTCTTCGGCGAGTGAGGGCGCCTCGTCCTAGGCTCGCTGCATGGGCGCCGGGTTCGATCTCGCTTCGACGTACCTGCACCTCGGGCTCGGCGCGACCGTGACGCCGCTGCCCGACTTCGAGTGGTCCCAGTCGTACCTCGAGCGCTACGAGCGGCGCTTCCAGAGCGACGGCGTGGAGGGTCGCTTGGTGACGGTGAGCCCCGAGGTGTCGACCTGGACGCAGTGGGAGCGCCATCCCGCCGGCGACGAGGTCGTGTACCTGCTCTCTGGCCGCGTCGACGTGGTCCAGGACCATGACGGCACGGAGGTGACGATCCCGCTGCGCGCCGGGGAGGCCATGATCAACCCGAAGGGCGTGTGGCACCGAGGTGTGGTGCACGAGCCCGGCAACGCCCTGTTCATCACGCCGGGCATCGGTACCGAGCATCGGCCCTTGGACACGTCCGCTGCTGACTGACCTGGGGCGACCGACGGCGCGGATGGGACCGTCGTCGCCCTCGCCCCCGCGGGCTCGCACCGATGGCTCGCGCCGCGTCGAGCCCTCGCCGGCGCGCCGCAGGGCGCTGCTCGCAGGAGCCGTCGCCTACCTCGGCATCGCGGCGGGCATGTACGCCCACGTCCTCGCGCTGTCGGTCACCCGGGGCACGACGTGTGCGTGCTCGGACGTCTCGCTGTTCGCCTGGTTCTTCGAGTGGCCGCTCGCCGCGATCCGCAGCGGGCACAACCCGTTCTACTCCTCGGCGATCTTTCACCCCCAGGGCCTCAACCTGCTCGCCAACACCTCGGTCGGCATCTGGAGCTTCGTCCTCTTGCCGGTCACGGCGGTCTTCGGCCCGTTCGCCTCGCTCAACGTCGCGGTCATCGCTGCCCCTGCGCTGTCGGGCATCGCCGCGATGTGGGTCGCCCAGCGATGGGTGCGCTCCTCGCTCGCTGCGTTCCTCGCCGGCGCGCTCTACGCGTTCTCGCCGTTCGTGCTGTTCGAGTCCGCCGGCTCGCACCTCATGGTCACGTCCCTCGTCGTCCCGCCCCTCGTCCTCGCGTGCCTCGACGAGCTGTTCTGGCGGCGACGTCGCTCGCCGGTGAAGGTCGGCGCCGCCCTCGGCGCGCTCCTCGTGGTGCAGTTCTTCAGCGGCACTGAGCTGCTCGTCATGCTCGCGGTCGCGTCCGTGCTGTCGCTCGCCCTGCTGGGCGCCGCCGCGCTGGTCGCGGACCGCGCCGCCGCGACCGCGGCGATCCGAGCGGGGTTGCCTGGCCTCGCGACCGCGGCGGTCCTCGCAGCGGTCGTGCTCGCGTGGCCCGCGTGGTACGCGCTCCTGGGTCCCGGGCACTACAAGGGGCCCGTCTGGCCCGACATCGCACCAGCCCAGGCCTCGATCCGCTCGTTCTTCGTCGCGGTCCCGGGCCAAGCCCTCTGGTGGGTGCCGAACTGGGGCAAGTTCATGCGCCCGACGTACCTCGGGCCCCCGCTCATCGCGACCGTGCTCGTCGGGCTCGNNGACGTCCCTCGGCCCGCCGCTCATCGCCGCCGTGCTCGTCGGGCTCGTCGCCTTCCGGCGCGACGCACGGCTGCGCGCGGTCGCGGTGCTCACCTGCGTCGTGGCGTGGCTCGCCCTGGGGGAGCGCTACGGCTTCAGCGCCTGGCACGAGCTGCGGCACCTGCCCATCCTCTACGACGTGATGAACGAGCGGTTC
>PLCI01000034.1 GCA_003135595.1 Acidimicrobiaceae bacterium
GCGCCACGAACGACACGGATGAGCGCGACGGCCAGCAGCGCGCCGATGACCGGACCTACGACGTAGACCCACCACCCCCGCATGTCGGCCCCGACGATGTCGGGGCCGAGCGACCTCGCCGGGTTCATCGACGCGCCCGAGATCGGACTCGCGAACAGCCCGAGGAGGGCCACCGTCGAGCCAACGGCAAGGGCGGCGTTGTGCCCGATGCTCTTGGCGCCGGTCGCGGTATGCAGGATCACGGTCACCAAGATGAGCGTGCACAGAACCTCCATCACGAGCGACCGCCACTCGCCGCCCGGGATCGGAATCGGGCGGTTCGCGCCCTTGGCGACCCTGCCGAACATGAGCTGCAGGAACAGCCCGGCGGCGCACGCGCCGAGCAGCTGGACGGCGATGTACGGGGCCGCCCACGCCCGGTGGAAGACGCGTCGCATCGTGAAGGCGATGGTCACGACGGGGTTGATGTGCAGGCCCGACAACGGGCCGAGGGCATAGATCAGCGCCATCACGACCGCCCCTGGGGCGATCACTGCCGCCGCCCGCGAGATCGGCGGCGTGCCGTGCAGGTGACGCACCACGTAGGCATTGATCACTTCGGCACCTGCGGCGACGCACACGAGGACGAACGTGCCCCCGAACTCGACGATGAGCCGGATCCATAGCGGGTGCTGCCCGAGCGGGCCGTTGTCGAGGTGCGCGGCGAGCGGTTGCGGCGGCGGTGCGACCGCGGCCGCCTCGGCTTCTGTCGTCATCGCTCCTCCGATTGCGCCTGGCGCCTGCGCGCACATTCTCGCCACTCGCCGATCGCGAGGCGGTGATACCTCGCGACGGCCTACCTTGAGCACGTGGAGGCAGCCCGTGGCACCCTCGCTCCCTGACCGAGCGGCAGCGCTCATCGACCGGCCGGTGATCGCTGCGTTCACCACGCTGCAACCCGACGGCTCGCCGCACACGACGCCGGTGTGGATCGGTCGCGACGGCGACGAGCTTCTCGTGAACACCGCCTCGGGTCGGGTCAAGACGCGCAACGTCGAGCGCGACCCGCGCGTCGCGATCTGCCTCGTCGACCCCCTCGACCCGCTCAACGTCGTCGCACTCGAGGGGACCGTGGTCGACGTCACGACGATCGGAGCTGACGAGCTGATCGACGCCCTGAGTTTCAAGTACACGGGCAACCCGACCTTCGGCGCGCACCAACCGGGGCGGCACCGACTCACCCTGCGGATCCGCTGCGACCGGCTCCTGCTGCCCTGACTCGGGCGCCGCGCGGATTCGCTGCTCCGGGAACGTCGCGCGTCGGCGTTCTAGGGTGAGCCACACCGCGACAAGGAGACACCATGACCGACACCTCAGGGCTCCCGTCCCCCGATGACCAGGCGGCGGTCGACGCCTCCACGGACCTCGTGCACCGCGTCCGGGGCACCGTCATGCCGGTGCTCGAGGTTGACCTCCAACCGGGACAGAAGGTGATCTCCGAAGGCGGCGAGCTGTCGTGGATGACCGACACGATCCGGATGACGACCTCGACGTCGGGCGCGGGCCAGTCCGGCGTGATGGGTGTGCTCAAGCGCGCGGTCGCGGGCGGCACGATCTTCATGACCGAGTACAACGCCGAGGGCGGCCCCGGCACCGTCGACTTCGCCACCAAGATGCCCGGCGAGATCCGCCCCGTCGCGATCGGCCCCGGACGCGAGTACATGGTCAGCCGTCACGGGTTCCTTGCCGGCACGCAGAACGTGAAGCTCGCGATCGGCTTCCAGCAGAAGCTCGGCGCGGGCGTGTTCAGTGGCAACGGCTTCATCCTGCAGCGCCTGTCCGGACAGGGCGTCGCGTGGATCGGGCTGTCCGGCGAGCTCATCGAGTACCGGCTCCAGCCGGGCGAGACGATCCACGTGCACCCAGGGCACATCGGGATCTTCGACGCCACCGTGTCCTTCGACATCCAGATGGTGAAGGGGATCAAGAACATGCTCTTCGGCGCCGACTCGATCTTCCTCGTCAGGATGACCGGGCCCGGCATCGTGTGGCTGCAGACCCTGCCGCTGCCCAACCTCGCCCACGCGCTCGCCCCGTTCATGGAGCGTGAGGGCAACCAATCCTCGCCGGCCTCGGGCGGATCGCTCCTCGGGGGCCTGCTCGGCAACTGACGCGCGCTTGACGGACAGGGCTTCGTCAAGTGAACTTGGGGCATGCGCGACGTGCTCAGCCACGAGATCCACGGCCATCACGGCCATCTGGGTCGTGCCTGCGCGCGCGCCGCGGTGACCTAACCCCACCGCACAGTCGCAGCAAAGGCACCAAGGGCCCGTCCGAACGGACGGGCCCTTCTGCATGCCACGGGACCGACCGGGAGGATCGAGCACATGAGGAACGTGAGGGTGGCAGTCCCCAACAAGGGGGTGATGGCTGACAGCGTGCTGCAGCTGCTGGGCGACGCTGGTCTCGATCCGCGCAGCCACCTCGGCAGCCGCGCACTCGAGGCGTCGCTCGGCGAGGGCTTCGACGCGGTCTTCGTCGCCGCAGGGAACATTCCCGAGTTCGTGGCCGACCGGGCAGCCGACGCCGGCATCACCGGCTGGGACCTCGTGTGCGAGTCCGGACGTGCCCTCGAGATGCGCCTCGACGTCGAGCTGGCACCCTGCCGGCTGGTGCTCGCCGCCCCCCACGAGAGCGCCGTCGACGCCGTCGAGAAGATCCCCCCGGGCGCGCGCGTCGCGACCGTGTTCCCGAGGCTCACCCGGTCGTTCCTCGCCGACGCCGGCGTGCAAGCCGAGGTCGTCGAGGTCTCCGGTGCCGTCGAGATCACGCCGCGCCTCGGGGTCGCGGACTACGTCGTCGACCTCGTCGCAACTGGCTCGACCCTCCGGGCGAACCAGCTCATCGAGGTCGCCACGGTCCTCACCTCGAGCGCGAGGCTCGTGACAAGGCCGAGTAGCGAGGACGCCCCCGAGCTGCGCGCACGGCTCGAGGCGCTCACCCTCGCGCTCGGGTCAGTCGTCCAGGCGCGCAAGCTCCGGTATCTGATGGCCAACGTGGCGCGGGACCGGCTGGACGAGGTCCGTGACATCCTGCCGGGGATCGGCGGCCCCGACGTCGTCGAGCTCCTTGACGGCGGCAAGCTCATCGCCGTCCAGGCCGTGGTCTCGCTGCCGCGCATCTCCGCGACGATCAGCTCGCTGAAGGCCATCGGCGCGACCGGCATCGTCGTGACCCGGATCGAGCGGTTCATCCCGTGACCAGCGCCGCCGCGCCCCGAAGGACCCAGACGATCGCCGCCATGCCGCGCTACCAGCCCCACCGGCCGCCGACGCGCGTGGACCTCTCCGACAACACGAGCCTGTGGGGGCCGCCGCCCTCGGTCCGCGGGTCCCTCGCCATGCTGAGCGACGCCCAGCTGTCGCGGTACCCGACGCCGTATGCCGACGCGCTGACCACGGCCCTGGCCAGGCACCACGCCGTGGGTGCCGACCGGGTGGTCACCGGATGCGGGTCCGACGACGTGCTCGA
>PLCI01000068.1 GCA_003135595.1 Acidimicrobiaceae bacterium
GGGTCGGCTGGCCGCGATGGGCATCGACGCGGCCCCCTCTGAGATCGCCACGTCCTCGCAGGCCGCCAGCTCGCTGCTCTCGCCGGGGGATCGTGCCTACGTCGTCGGCGAAGCCGGGCTGCGCGAGGCCCTCGCGAGCGCGGGCGTCGAAGAGGCCCGTCGCGGTGCGACCACGGTCGTGGTCGGTCTCACGAGGGACTTCGATTACGACACGTGCGACGTCGCCGCGTCCCTGGTGCGCTCCGGCGCTCGCTACGTGGCGACCAACGCCGATCCGACCCTCCCCACGCCCGAGGGCCTCAAGCCCGGTGCGGGCGCGATCGTCGCTGCCATCTCCGCCGCGTCGGGGCAGGAGCCCGAGATCGCCGGCAAGCCCTCTCTCGCGATGTGCGCGCTCGTCACCGGGCGCGGCGACGTGGGCGCCGTCGTCGGCGACCGCGCGTCGACCGACGGGAGGTTCGCCGCCGCGCTCGGCGTGCCCTTCGCGCACGTCGCCTCGGCCGTGCGCGACGTGCCCGAGGCAGCGGACGTGCGTGCCGCGTCGCTGCTCGACGCGGTCATCGCGCTGTGCGCGACACGCGAGGCGACGTCGCCCCCAACCGACGGAACCGACCGTTGAGCCCGACGCCGCGGCGCCCGCTCGATCGGGTGCTCGTGGACAGGGGGCTCGTGGACGACCTCGACACCGCGCGCGTGCTGATCGCCTCGGGACGGGTCCTCGTCGGTGGTGCGCCAGCGACGACGCCCGACAGGGCGGTCGCGCGCACCGAGTCGGTCTCGCTCGTCGAGCGGCCGCGGTTCGTCGGGCGCGGGGGCGAGAAGCTCGACGCCGCGTTGGCGGGCTTCTCGATCGACGTGACCCAGAGGACCGCCCTCGACGTCGGGGCGTCGACCGGCGGGTTCACGGACTGCCTCCTCGCACGCGGGGCCACCCGTGTGCTCGCGGTCGACGTGGGCACCCACCAGCTCCACGAGCGGCTCGACGCGGACGACCGGGTCGTCAGCCTCGAGCAGACCAACGTGCGGGACCTCGCCCCGATCCAGGTCGAGGCGCTGCTTGGCTGTCTGCCGGCGATCGCCACGGTCGACCTCTCGTTCACGTCGGTGCTGCCGCACGCGTCGCACCTGGTCGAGCTCACGGCACACGACGCGACGCTGCTCGTGCTCGTGAAGCCCCAGTTCGAGGTCGACCACACGACGGCTTCTCGGGGCAGGGGGATCGTCTCGGACCAGGCCGACTGGCTGGCGGTGCTCGAGCGTGCTGCGTCAGCCTTCGAGCGCGCCGGAGCAGGCATCATTGGCGTCATGGCATCAGCACTGAGAGGCGCGTCGGGCAACGCCGAGTTCTTCGTGCACGCCCGACACGGTGCGGCATCGCCCGGTGCCAAGGCGGTCGTGGCGATGGCGCGCGGGGCGGTCGAGCAGGCATCGACGCGATGATCGAGGTGCTGATCGTGGTTCATGGCTCTCGCGAAGACGCCGTCGCGCTCGCCGACGCCACCGCGTCGCGCCTCGAGCTGCTCGGCGCCGGCGCGCGGATCATCCGGCTCGAGGGCAGGCCCGTCGAGGCCAAGCTGCCAGAGACGCCGCCGAGCACCTCGCTCGTCGTGTCCCTCGGCGGCGACGGCACGTTCCTTCGCGCCTCAAGGCTGGCACGTGCCGCCTCGTGCCCGGTGCTCGGCGTCAACTTCGGACGCCTCGGGTACCTGCTCGAGGTCGCGCCAGAGGAGTTCGACTCGGTCCTCGACGACGCGATCGACGGCAAGGCGCTCCTCGAGGAGCGGCTCGGACTGCTCGTCGAGGCGCCTGGGATCTCCGCCTTCGCGCTCAACGAGCTCGCGATCGAAAAGACCGTCCCGGGTCACATGGTCCGGGTCGCAACCTCGGTCAACGGCGAGCACCTCCTCACCTACTCGGCGGACGGGGTCATCGTGGCGACGCCGACCGGCTCCACCGCCTACAACCTGTCGGCCGGGGGACCGGTCGTCTCGCCGGGCCTCGACGTGCTGCTGCTCACGCCCGTCGCGCCCCACTTCACGATCGACCGAAGCATCGTGCTCGGGCCAAAGGAGGTCGTCGAGCTCACCGTGCTCCCCGATCGCCCTGCCGTCCTGGTCGCAGACGGCTCACTGCTCGCCCAGATCGACCCCGGCACGACGGTGCGCGTCGCGCGCGACCCGACACCCGTGTCCGTCGTGGTCGGCTCGCGCCACGGCGTCGGCGGGAGGCTGCGAGCGAGCCTCCGAGAGGGTCACCTCTGAGCGATGCTCGAGACGCTCCGAGTCCGCAACTACGGCGCCGTCGACGAGGCCGTCATCGAGTTCGAGCCGGGTCTCACGGTGCTCACAGGGGAGACGGGCGCAGGCAAGACCCTCCTCGTCGAGGCGCTCCACCTCGTCCTCGGTGGGGCTGACCGCCGGCTGCCGGTCAGGAACCCCGAGCTCCCGAGCCTCGCCGAGGCCGTGTTCTCGGCCGGCGCGGGCGACCTCGTGCTCGCCCGCGAGCGCTCGCCGCAAGGTCGGCTTCGAGCCGTGATCGACGGTGCCACCGCGTCGGCTCAGGCGCTGGCCGCGCAGGCGTCCGAGCTGTGCGAGCTGCACGGCCAGCACGAGCACCAGGTGCTCCGCCGCGCGGGTGCGCCCCGAGTGGTCCTCGATCGAATGGGCGGCATCGACGACACCACGGTCCAGCGGCTCCGCGCGGAGCGGCGCGAGCTGCTCGCGCTTCGCGAGCGCCTCGGTGGCGAGACCGCGGAGCGAGCGCGGCGACTCGAGGTCGCGGTCCACGATCGCGACGAGATCGACGCGATTGCCCCGACGGGGCCNNGCGGCCGGTGCGCTCGACGCCGACGGCGACGAGCCGAGCGCGGCCCAGCTCGTGGGTAGCGCCCTGTCGGCGCTCCCGCGCACCCTCTCGGCGCCACGCGAGTCGCTCACGAGTCTCCTCGAGCAGGTCCGAGACGTCCGAGGCGAGCTCCTCGCGAGCCTCCAGCGCATCGAGGACGACCCTGAGCGGTTGGCGCTGCTCGACCAGCGGATCGGGCGGCTCCGCGACCTCGTCCGAAAGCACGGTGACTCGCTCGCGAGAGTGCTCGATCGGCGCGAGGCGCTCGACGACGAGGTTGCACGGCTCCGTGCCGACGAGGCGACCGCCGTGGCGCTCGAGGGACGGCTCGCCGGGCTCGATGGGGCGCTGCGCGACGAGGAGGCGTCGCTCCTCGCGGCGCGCGAGCACGCGGCGGCGGCGCTCACGACGCGAGTCCAGGACCGGCTCGGCACCCTGGAGCTCGCGCACGCTCGCTTCGACGTGCGCGTCGAGGGCAGTGCAGGCGAACAGGTCCAGTTCCTCTTCGCGGGCTCGGGCGCGTTCGAGCCCGCGCCTCTCGCCGACGTCGCGAGCGGCGGAGAGCTGAGCCGCGTGATGCTGGCGCTCACCCTCGCCTCACCGTCGCGCGCGGCCTGCCTCGTCTTCGACGAGGTGGATGCGGGCGTGGGGGGCGCGACCGCACGGACGCTCGCTGCATGCCTGGCCGAGCTCGCGTTTGACCACCAGGTCATCGTCGTCACCCACCTCGCCTCGGTGGCTGCCGCGGCCACGCACCAGGTTGTCGTGACGAGGAGCGAGACACGTGGGGGGCCGGCGTCGATCCGCCAGCTTGACGGCGAGGGCCGCGTCGAGGAGATCGCGAGGATGCTCGCGGGGGATCCGAGCGATCCCGTCGCGATCGCGCACGCGACAGGCTTGCTCGCGGGGGACTCCGCATTCGAGTGANNCCCGACCGTCTAGCGTGTCTCCGTGCGGGTCCAAGGTTCCCCCGGCAGATGAGCAAGTTCGTCTTCGTCACCGGCGGCGTCTCCTCCTCACTCGGCAAGGGTCTCACCGCCGCGTCGCTCGGCCGCCTGCTCAAGTCGCGCGGCTTGCGGGTCACGATGTGCAAGCTCGACCCTTACATCAACGTCGATCCGGGCACGATGAACCCTGGCGAGCACGGCGAGGTCTTCGTCACCGACGACGGCGGTGAGACGGACCTCGACCTCGGCCACTACGAGCGGTTCATCGACGAGGCGCTCAACCGGAATTCCAACACGACCACGGGGTCGATCTACTCGAGCGTGATCGCCAAGGAGCGGCGGGGCGACTACCTCGGCAAGACCGTCCAGGTGATCCCGCACGTGACCGACGAGATCAAAGAGCGCATCCACCGGCTGTCCTCGGAGGACACCGACGTCGTGATCGTCGAGATCGGCGGCACCGTGGGCGACATCGAGATCGTCCCGTTCATCGAGGCNNGCAGCGAACGGGGAGCAGAAGACCAAGCCCACGCAGCACTCGGTGACCGAGCTTCGCAGCCGGGGCATCCAGCCGCACGTCATCGTGTGCCGCAGCGACCAGCCCATCACCGAGGGGCTGAAACGCAAGATCTCGCTCCTGTGCGACGTGCCCATCGAGGGCGTGATCTCGGCGGTCGACGCCCGCAGCATCTACGCGATCCCGCTCGTGCTCCACGAAGAGGGCCTCGACACCTACGTGTGCGACACGCTCGCCCTCGACGTGAGCAAGCGCCCGATCGACCTCGGGGTCTGGGCGTCGCTCGTCGACCGCGTCGAGGCCTCGGACCGCACGGTGCGCATCGGGATCGTGGGCAAGTACGTCACCATGCCCGACGCGTACCTGTCGGTCGCCGAGGCCGTCCGCCATGCGGGCTTCGAGCACCGTGCGCGCGTCGAGCTGCACTGGATCGACGCCGAGCTCGTCCCCGAGCACGTCGACGAGGAGCGCCTCTGCGCGCTCGACGGCATCATCGTGCCCGGCGGCTTCGGCGAGCGCGGGGTGGAGGGCATGGTCGCCGCGGCGGGGATCGCGCGTCGCTGCGAGATCCCGTACCTCGGGATCTGCCTCGGGCTGCAGGTGGCGGTCGTCGAGATCGCGCGCAGCCTCGCGGGGCTCGAGAACGCGAACTCGACCGAGATCGACGCGACGACACCGCACCCCGTGATCGCGCTCATGGCCGAGCAGACCGGCGTCGTCGACATGGGCGGCACGATGCGGCTCGGCGCCTACCCCGCGATGCTCGACGCCGGCAGCCAGATCGCCAAGCTCTACGGCACCGAGCTCGTCTCCGAGCGACACCGGCACCGCTACGAGTTCAACTCGCGCTACCGCCAGCGCCTGGAGGACGCGGGCCTGCGCTGCTCGGGCTCGTCGCCGGACGGCCTGCTCGTGGAGTTCATCGAGTTCCCCGAGCATCCGTACCTGGTCGGCACACAGGCCCACCCCGAGTTCAAGTCGCGGCCCGACCGCCCTCACCCCCTCTTCCTCGGCCTCGTCGACGCCGCCCTCCAGCGCGCAGAGGGTCGGGACCCGCACCTGCTGGACCTCGCCGCGCTCGGCTGACGTGGCGTTCGCGCCCAGGGTCCTCTCGGCCCAGCAGCTCGCGACGAGCCATGTCTTCGACGTCGAGCGGCTCGTCCTCGACGACCACGGCGCGACGTTCACGCGCGAGGTGGTCCGACACCGCGGCGCGGTCGCGGTCCTCGCCCACGACGGGCGCGGGGTGGCGCTCGTTCGCCAGTGGCGCGCACCGCTGGCGCGGGCGATCCTCGAGATCCCCGCGGGCACCTGCGACGTCGAAGGCGAGGGCCTGGAGGCGACGGCATGCCGCGAGCTCGAGGAGGAGGCGGGCCTTCGCGCAGGTCACCTCGAGCGGCTCGGGACCTACTGGAACTCGCCGGGCTGGAGCGACCAGGCCACGGTCATCTTCCTCGCCACGGAGCTGACGGAGGTGCCGCGTCGCCCTGACGGCCCCGAGGAGCGCGCGCTCGAGGTCGTCTGGCTGTCCTTGGCGGACGCGGGGGCGCTCGTCGGCGGCAACGAACCGTGCGACTCGTCGACGGCCATTGCGATACTCGCGCTCGCTGCGCGCCTCGACGCGTGACGACGCCGCTGCCCGCGCCCGCCGAGGAGTACCTCTCGTGGCTCGCCGTCGAGCGCGGGCGCGCGACCGCGACGCTGAGCGCCTACCGCCGTGACATCGCCGGATTCGTCGCGTACCTGGAGGGTCGCCACCGCACCCTCGAGGCAGCCTCGTCGAGAGATCTCGAGGCGTACCTCGCTCGCGCCCAGCGAGCCGAGCTCGCGCCGGCGACGGTCGCACGCCTCGGCTCGGCACTCCGTGGCCTCTACGGGTTCCTCCTCGAAGAGGGCGTCACCGAGACCGACCCGACCGCGCTGCTCGCCGCACGGCGGGTGGGGACCCGCATCCCCGTCGTGCTGACCGAGGACCAGGTCGACGCCCTGCTCGCGGACCCCGCGGGTGACGAGCCTGTCGACGTCCGCGACCGCGCGGTGCTCGAGCTGCTCTACGGCACCGGGATGCGGGTGTCCGAGCTCGTCGGGCTGAGCCTCGGCGACGTCGACTTCGACGAGGAGCTCGTCCGCGTCACGGGCAAGGGCGACAAGCAGCGCCTCGTCCCGCTCGGGCGGAGCGCCGCGCGCGCGCTGCACGCGTGGCTCGGCTCCGCGAGGCCGCTTCTCCTCGAGGGAGCGCGCGAGACTCGAGACGCCCACGCCGTCTTCTGCAACCTTCGCGGCCACCGACTCACGCGTCAGGGCGTCGACTTGGTGGTTCGACGACACGCGCGACGAGTGGGCCTGCCCGCCGCCACGAGCGCGCACACGCTGCGCCACACCTGCGCGACGCACATGCTTGCGCGCGGCGCGGATGTCCGCGTCATCCAGGAGCTCTTGGGGCATGCCTCGGTCGCCACCACTCAGCGCTACACCAAGGTGAGCCCCGCGCACCTGATCGAGGCGTACCGAAGCGCACACCCGAGGGCCGGGGACGTCGCGGCGGCGACCTAGTGTGGGCACATGCCGGAGTTGTTCCAGATCCAGTCGGAGGTCCTCGTGTCCGAGCGTGCGCGCCTGCTCGCCCAGCTCGACGAGCTCGGCTTCGGGCCGAACGGCAGCCTCACCTACGACACCAACTTCGCTGACTCCTCCCAGGTGACCGCCGAGCGAGGCGAGGCGGAGCGACTCGCATCGGACCTCCAGGAGTCCCTCGACGACGTCGACAACGCGCTCGAGCGACTCGCGGGGGGCACCTACGGCGTCTGTGAGCGGTGCGGGAACACGATCTCCGAGGCGCGCCTCGAGGCCATGCCGACCGCGAGGCGGTGCCTCGACTGCGCGAAACTCCCCTGACTGCGAGCGCAGCGCCTGCCTGCGCCGGTCTCGTGGCACGCGGCGCGGCGACACGGTGAGCACCGAGACGAAGCTGAGGCTCGCCGTGTACGCGATCCTCATCGGCTCGATCATCCTGCACGAGATCGCCCACGGGTGGGCGGCACTCGCGCTCGGCGACGACACCGCAAAGCGCGCCGGGCGACTCTCGCTCAATCCGCTGGTCCACATAGACCCCTTCGGCTCGGTCATCCTGCCCGGGCTGATGCTCCTCAGCACAGGCTTTGTGTTCGGGTGGGCCAAGCCCGTGCCCGTCAACGTCGGCCGGCTCCGCCACCCCCGCAACGACGCGGTCCTCACCTCGCTCGCGGGGCCCGCGACGAATCTGGTGCTGGTTGCCCTTGTTGGTGTCGCGCTGCACCTGCTCCATCCGCAGACGTTCTGGCCGGTCGCGCTGCTCCTCTACGCGGGGCTGCTCAACTTGATCCTGGCGTGCTTCAACATGCTCCCGATCCCGCCGCTGGACGGCAGCGCACTCGTCGAGCGGCTGCTGCCGCGCAACTGGTGGGGCCCCTACCTGGCGATCCGTCCGTACACACTGATCCTGGTCTTCGGCCTCGTGATCATCGGCCAGCAGTCCGGCGCGTACGCGCACGCGCTCAACGGCCTCGCCACCAGCTGGGCGAGCGCCGCGGGGTACCCGGGCTTCTTCGGGCCCTAGGGCTCGAGCAAGCCGATCGCCGACGCCGCACGCGCGTAGGTGACCGACGCCATCTCCCTCGCGCGCTCCGCGCCGCGCGCGAGGAGCGTCCGAACGGTCGCTGGGTCCGCGAGCAGCTCGTCGCGACGCGCCTTGATCGGCGTCAGCGTCTCGATGAGCGCTGTGGCGACGTCGTCCTTCAGCTGGCCGTAGGTCTCGTAGCGGGCGGCGACGGATTTGGGATCCTCGTCGCCGAGGGCGGCGAGGATCTCGAGCAGGTTGGCGACGCCGGGCTTCGCGTCGCGGTCCCAGCGGACCTCGCCGTCCGTGTCGGTCACCGCGCGGCGGACCTTGCGAGCGATCACGTCGGCGTCGTCGAACATGTCGACCGTGCCCTGGGGGGACAGCACTGACTTGGACATCTTTCGCGTGGGGTCCTGGAGGTCCATGACGCGCGCCGCGTACGTCGGGACCATCGCCTCGGGAACGACGAAGGTCTCGCCGAAGCGGTTGTTGAACCGCTCGGCGAGGAGTCGTGCGAGCTCCATGTGCTGTCGCTGATCGTCGCCGACGGGGACCACCTCGGTGTCGTAGAGGAAGATGTCTGCCGCCATGAGCACGGGGTAGGTGAGGAGCCCGCCGCGCACCACGTCGCCGCGCTTCGACTTGTCCTTGAACTGGGTCATGCGCGACAGCTCGCCGTAGGTCACGACGCACTCGAGCAGCCAGCTCAGCCGGGTGTGCTCGGGGACGTGGCTCTGGACGAAGATCGTGCAGACCTCGGGGTCCAAGCCGACGGCGAGCAGCCCCACGGCGACCTCAAGCGAGCCGTGCCGCACCTCGGCTGGGTCTGCGTCCTCGGTCAGGGCGTGCAGGTCGACGACGCAGTAGAGCGCGTCTCGATTCTGCTCACGCACCCAGTTGCGCATCGCCCCGAGGTAGTTGCCGACCTGCAGCTGCCCGGAGGGCTTGATGCCCGAAAAGATGCGCGCCATCGCGAGAGCCTAACAATGGGTCTCGAGCGCCCAGGTGCGACGCGCCGCACCTCGAGGTGCGCGACCGCGCGCACCGTGGAGTCGACGACACGATTGAGTAGGGTCGACGCATGGCACTCGACGTCGATGCCCCGACGTACGTCGGCCCGCTCGACGTGCTCTTCCAGCTCGTGAGCAGCCACGAAGTCGACATCCTCGACATCCCGCTCGCCCCCGTCGTCGACGCGTTCGTCGCCCATCTCCGCGAGCGGCGCGAGACCTGCTCGATGGACGAGCTGAGCGAGTTCCTCCTCTACGCGGCGCTCCTCGTCGAGCTGAAGAGCCAGCGGCTGCTGCCCGGCCCCGACGACGTCGACGCCGACGAGGAGACGATCGGCTGGGACGAGCGCGACGTCCTCCTGGCCCGGCTGCTCGAGCTTCGTGCCTACGCCGCGATCGCCGACGGGCTCGCACGCAGCCTCGAGGCCGCCGGGCTCGTGGTCTCCAGGGTCACCGGGATCGACGACACCGTCGAGGTCCACGCGCCCGACCTGCTCGCGGGCGTCCTCCCGCTCGACCTCGCCGCGGCGTACCTGCGCGGCGTCGAGGACCATTCCATCGCGACAGTGGCGCTCGACCACGTGACCGTGGAGACCGTCACCGTCGCCGAGACCGTCGTCGACCTCGCCCGCACGCTGCCGAGCCGCGGTTCCCTGTCCTTCCGCGAGCTGATCGCGGGGATCACCGACCGCATCGAGATCATCGTTCGCTTCCTCGCGGTCCTCGAGCTGTGCAAGCTCGGTCGCGTCTCGTTGGGACAGGGCACGACCTTCGGGGAGCTGCAGATCCGCTGGGTGCACGGCTCGGGCGAGTCGTTCGACCTCGGACTGGTGGACGACTATGCAGGATGACGAGCTGCGCTTCGCGCTCGAGGCGATGATCTCCGTCGCGATCGAGCCGGTGCCTGCGTCGGTGCTGGCCGACCTGCTCGAGTGCGACGAGCCCGT
>PLCI01000188.1 GCA_003135595.1 Acidimicrobiaceae bacterium
CCCCACAGCAGCGTCGTGACCGCGCCGGTGCGGTCCTTTCGAAAGCGGATCGTCTCGCCGAGGAAGCCGAAGTCGCTGCCCTGGGCGACGAGGAAGCGCAGTGGTCCCTTGGCGATGAGCAGCGACGCCTTGGCGAAGGGCTCATCGGGGGACCCGACGGCGAGCGCGCGGTTGACGCGGCCNNGTTGCAGTTGGTCAGCACCGTGGCGGCGAGCCGATGCTCCGGGGAGAACCCGACCATCGTCGTGAACCCCGGGAACCCTCCGCTGTGGCCGACGAGCGCGACGCCTCCCGCTGACCAGGTCATCCACCCGAGCCCGTAGTGCAGCGGCTCGGCGCGCTGCCACTGCGGGCGCTGCATCTCGAGCTTGGAGAGCTCTGTGAGCAGTCGAGGGTCACCGGGGAGCTGGGCGTGCTGGTAGGCGAGCAGGTCGCCGACCGTCGAGACGAGCCCGCCCGCGGGCGCGACCGCCCTCGCCTCGACCTGGGCCGCGGGGCGGGGCGCCTCGCCCGGCCAGGTCCAGTAGTAGCCCGTCGCGAGCGCGCGGCGGGCGGCAGCGGTGAGGTCCGCCGACGTGGCGGACATCCCGAGCCTCGTCGCGATGTCGCGTCGCAGGAGCGTCGCGAACCGACGCTTCGTCGCGACCTCCAGCACCTCGCCGAGCAGCGCGTAGCCGAAGTTCGAGTACCGGAACCGCTCTGACGGCGACCCGAACGTCGCCGAGCGGCGCAGCTCTGCTCGCAGCATCGTCGCGTCCGGCATCGTGCGGTCGCTCCAGTCGTTCGACCCGTCGCGAATCACCGAGCCCGCGTGCATGAGGAGGTGCCGCAGCGTGAGCTGGGCGTCGAGGATCCCCTTCGTCCAGCCGAGCCAGCCGACCACGGGGTCGTCCAGCCGCAGCCGGCCACGCTCGACCTGCTGGAGCACGAGCGTCGCGGTGAAGGTCTTCGTGATCGAGGCGCACCGGAACCTCGTCGTCGCGACGTCGACGGGCCGGGCCTCGGCCAGGTCGGCCACCCCGAAGTCGCCCGCGAGCACCGTCGCGCCGTCATGGCTGAGGCCGTACGCGATGCCGGGCACGCGGTGGGCGATCGCCGACCACCGGAGCAGACGCTCCGAGATGGCGGCGGCGTCGGCGACCTGGGGTGCCGAGAAGCGCACGCGCTCAGACCGCCGCGTGCACGGACGCCAAGAGCGCCTCGAAGAGCACCAGCCCGTCACGTGATCCGAGCAGGTCGCTGCTCGCTCGCTCCGGGTGGGGCATGAGCCCGACCACGTTGCCCCGCTCGTTGGCGATGCCGGCGATGTCGTCCACCGATCCGTTCGGATTGTCGGTGTAGCGCAGCAGCACCCGGTCGTCCTCGCGCAGCGAGGCGAGCGTGGCGTCGTCGCACACGTAGGCACCCGAGAAGTGGTTGATCGGGATCGTGAGGCGCCGACCGATCGCGACGCCCCTCGTGAGCACCGAGCGGTCCGAGACCACCTCGAGCCCCGTCGGCTGGCAGAGGAAGGTGAGCCCAGCGTTCTTCTGGAGCGCGCCGGGCAGGAGGTGCGCCTCGCAGAGCACCTGGAACCCGTTGCAGATCCCGATGACCGCGCCGCCGGCGTCGGCGAACGCGACGACCGCACCCATCACCTCGGAGAACCTCGCGATCGCGCCGGGCCGAAGGTAGTCGCCGTGGGCGAAGCCGCCCGGCAGCACCACCACGTCGAGGTCGTCGAGCGACGCGGCGTGGTGCCAGACGTAGCGGACGTCTGCCCCGAGCGAGGCGAGTGCGGTGGCGGCGTCGTACTCGCAGTTCGTGCCTGGGAAGACGACGACGCCGACGCGCGGGCCCATCAGCGCGCGGCGAGCTCGACTGCGGCGAGCTCGAGCACCGGGTTCGCGAGCAGGCGGTCCGCGAGCGACTGGGCGAGCACGCGGGCGTCGGCCTCCGAGTCCGCGTCGACGACGAGCCGGAAGCTTCGCCCCGCGCGGACCTCGTGGACGCCGGTGAAGCCGAGTGCGGGCAAGGCCCGCTCGATGGTCGCGCCCTCGGGGTCCGCGATGCCCTCTCGCAGCGTCACCTCGACGCGGGCGTCGAACCTCACGATGCCGCACCGTACCAGTCGGTGAGCGAGCGCCCCGTCACGCGCTCGTACGCCGCGACGTAGCGACGAGACGTCTCGAGCACGACGTCGCGAGGGACGCCCGGTGGCGGCGGCGTGCGGTCCCACGGCTGCGAGGCGAGCCAGTCGCGGAAGGGCTGCTTGTCGAACGCCGGGGGTGCCGCACCGCGCACGATCGAGTCGGCGGGCCACAGCCGAGAGGAGTCGGGCGTCACGACCTCGTCGCAGAGCGTGACTGCGCCGTCGATGAGCCCGAGCTCGAACTTCGTATCCGCGAGGACGAGGCCGGCCTCGGCGACCCGGCGTTGCGCGACGTCGAAGACCGCCAGGCACACGTCGCGGACCTCGTGGGCGAGCGCATCGCCGACGAGCCGGCACGCCGCGTCGAACGAGATGTTCTCGTCGTGCCCGGCGGCCGCCTTGGTCGACGGCGTGAACATCGGCTCGGGCAGCGGATCTGCGAGCTCGAGGCCCCGGGGTGCCTCCATGGAGTGGATCGTGCCGCGTGCGGCGTACTCCTCGTAGGCCTGGCCGGCGAGACGCGCGCGCACGATGCACTCGAGCGGGATCATCTCGGCGCGCTTCGCGAGCATCGTGCGGCCCGCGAGCGAGGTCGCCGCGCCAAACCCCGGGATCGCGAGGTCGATCTGCTCGGGCGCACAGGTCAGCAGCGCCGTGGGCACGACACCGGCCAGCTCGTCGCACCAGAAGGCCGTCATCGCGGTCAGCACCCGGCCCTTGTCGGGGATCGGCTCGCGCATCACCACGTCGAACGCGCTCAGGCGGTCCGAGGCGACCAGCAAGAGATCGTCCCCGACGAGGTACAGGTCGCGGACCTTGCCTCGGTGCAGGTGCGACAGCCCTTCGAGGACGGCGGTCACACGAGCCCTTCGAGGGCGTCGAGGAACCGTCCACGATTGGCGAGCACCCGGTCGAGGTCGAACGCACGGTTCAGGGTGGCGTCGTCGAGCACGGCTTCCGGGTCGGCCTCGAGCACTTCTCGGAATGCTCGACGCTCCTTGATCGCCGTCGCGGCCGCGCGCTGCACGATCCGGTATGCGTCGTCGCGGCTCATGCCCGTCGCGACCAGCGCGAGCAGGACCGACTGTGAGTACACGAGCCCGAGGCTGGTGACGTCGAGGTGCTCCCGAGCGCGCTCAGGATCCAGCTCGAGCCCTGTCACGAGTGTGGTGGCGCTGCGCAAGACGAAGCCCGTGAGCTGGATCGAGTCGGGCAGCACGACCCGCTCGACCGAGCTGTGCGAGATGTCGCGCTCGTGCCACAGCGAGATGTCCTCGAGCCCTGGGATCAGGTAGCCACGGATCACGCGCGCGAGCCCGCACAGCCGCTCGGCGACGACGGGGTTGCGCTTGTGCGGCATGGCCGATGAGCCCTTCTGGCCCTCGGCGAAGGGCTCGGCGACCTCCCCGACCTCGCTGCGCGAGAGCAGCCGCACCTCGGTCGCGAATGCCTCGACGGTCGCCGCGGCAGTGGCGCAGGCATAGAGCACCTCGGCGTGGCGGTCGCGCGCGAGCACCTGGGTCGCCGGCACCGGCGTGAGCCCGAGCGCGGCGCACACGTAGGCCTCGATCGCCGGATCGATGGCCGAGTAGGTGCCGACGGCTCCCGACAGCTTGCCGACCGCGATGCCCTCACGGGCGCGGGCGAGCCGAGCCTCGTCCCGCGAGGCCTGCAGGC
Source organism: Acidimicrobiaceae bacterium (assembly GCA_003135595.1). Taxonomy (GTDB): domain Bacteria; phylum Actinomycetota; class Acidimicrobiia; order Acidimicrobiales; family RAAP-2; genus Palsa-459. Next base: position 3,809 of record PLCI01000188.1, read on the forward strand.
AGAACAACGCGAACTTCGCGCCAAAGGTCGTGGGCTCGGCGAACATGCCGTGGGTGCGCCCCACGACGGGGATGTCGATCGTGGCCCGCGCGCGCGCAGCGAGCGCGGCGACGAGTCGATGCGCGTCGTCGATGAGCACGTCGAGCGCCCGAGTGAGCTGCACGGCGAGCGCGGTGTCGACGACGTCCGAGGAGGTAAGCCCGTGGTGCACCCACGAGGCATCGGGGATCCCCATCGAGCGCTGCACGACGTCGACGAACGCCGCGGTGTCGTGCCGCGTCACCGCCTCTCGCTCGTCGACGGCGCGCACGAAGTCCGCGTCGACCACGGGTGCGGCAGCACGCAGCGCGGCCGCCGTGCCGTGGGGCGCGATCCCGGTGCGCTCCATCGCCTCGGTCGCGAGCAGCTCGACCTCGAGCATCGCGGCCAACCTCGACTCGTCGCTGAACAGCGCCGCCAGGTCCTCGGGCGCGTACCGCGGGATCACGACAGGACCTCGGCGGGCACCGCCGCGATGTCCGTTCGCACTTGCTGGCCGTCGAATCGGATCACGCCGATCGCGTCGTAGACCCGCGCTCGCGCCTCGCGCACCGACGCACCGAGGCCCGTCACCGACATCGCTCGCCCACCCGCGGTCACGAATCCCGCGCCGTGGCGGCGCGTCGCGGCGTGGTACACGTGCACGCCCTCGGGGTGGCCGACCAGCTGGCCGTCGTCGCCGAGGCCGCTGATCACCTGGCCGACGCTCGGCGCGTCGGGGTAGCCCGGAGCGGCAAGCACCACCGTCACGGCGGCGTCGCCGATGAACCGCGGTGGTTCGCCCAACGTGCCCGAGGCCACGGCACACAAGAGGTCGTAGGGATCGTCGGCGAGCCTCGGGAGCACGACCTGGGTCTCGGGGTCGCCGAAGCGGACGTTGAACTCAAGGAGCCGGGGGCCGTCGGCGGTCAACATCACGCCCGCGTAGAGCACGCCGCGGTACTCGATGCCTCGCCGGCGCAGCTCGGCGAGCGTGGGCTCGACCGACTCGCGCATGATCGTCGCGATGAGCGAGTCGTCCACGCCAGGTGCCGGCGAGACGGCGCCCATGCCGCCCGTGTTCGGTCCCGTGTCCCCGTCACGGAGCCGCTTGTAGTCCCTAGCGGGTGCCAAAGGGACCGCGGTGTCGCCGTCGACGAGCACGAGCAGCGTGCACTCGCCGCCCACGAGGCCCTCCTCGATCACGACGCGACGACCCGCGGCGCCGAATGACGACCCGTCCAACTTCGCGGTCGCGTCGGTGATCGCCTCGTCGAGGTCGGCGGTGACGAGCACGCCCTTTCCGGCCGCGAGCCCGTCGGTCTTGACGACGACCGTGCCGCCGAGCGCCCGGATGAACCCCGACGCGCGCGCAACGTCGGTGAACGAGCCGTGCCGTGCGGTGGGCACGCCCGCGTCGACAAGGACCTCTTTCATGAAGGACTTCGAGCCCTCGAGGCGGGCGCCTTGCGCCCCGGGGCCAACGACGAGACGGCCGGACGCGCGCAGCTGGTCGGCGAGTCCCTCGACGAGTGGCTGCTCGGGACCGATGACGAAGAACTCCGCAGCGACGTCGAGGGGCGAGCCATCCGAGACCTCGAGGCCATCGGCGGCCATGCCGGCGCTGCCCGGCACGACCACGACCTCCGCGGTGCGCGACAGCACGTGGGCGAGCGCGTGCTCACGCGCGCCGGCGCCGATGACGCAGGCGCGCCTCACGGTACCGCGACGAACTGCTCGCGGCCAGGTCCGACCCCGACGACGTGGATCGGCACGTCGATGCGCTCGGCGAGGAACGCGACGTAGCGCTGCGCGGCGCGGGGCAGGTCGTCGAACGATGTGCACGCGGTGAGGTCCTCGCGCCATCCCTCGAGCTCCTCGTAGATCGGTCTGACCGAGTGCAGCACGGACTGGTGATAGGGCGGGTAGTCGTACGTCCGGCCGTCGGCCTCGTAGGCGACGCACACCTTTACGGTCTCGAGCGCATCGAGGACGTCGAGCTTCGTGAGCGCGATGTCCGACAGCGAGTTGAGGCGCGCGGCCTGGCGAGCCATCGGCACGTCGAACCACCCGCACCGGCGCCGACGACCGGTGTTGGTCCCGAACTCGTGGCCCCGTTCGACGAGGAGGTCGCCGACGTCGTCAGTCAGCTCAGTCGGGAACGGTCCCGCACCCACGCGGGTGACGTAGGCCTTCGCGATCCCGATGACGCGGGTGATGTCGCGAGGTCCGATCCCCGAGCCCGTGCA